>JAUPVT010000049.1 GCA_030916885.1 Chlamydiota bacterium | reverse complement strand
GAAACTGTGGGCGGGGAAGCGGTAGAAGAATCAAAATCTAAAAAACCAAAGCTTACAGTTCAAAGATATAAAGGTCTCGGAGAAATGAACCCAGACGAGCTTAAAGAAACAACGATGGATAAGGATAACAGAATCTTGCTTCAAGTTCAGATAGACGATACGATAGAAGCAGATAAAACTTTTGATATGCTTATGGGTAGCGAAGTTCCTCCACGAAAATCATTTATTCAGACGAATGCGAAAGGTGCGGAGATTGATATATAGAAAATATGATAGAATCGTTCAATCAGAATAAAAAAGAGGTAATTAAAACAGAAGTTTTGTCTGGAAAAATTTCAGATTTAAAAATCGAAGATGTTGGAACACAAGAATCATTGAAGCTATTAGATGAATTTGAGACATTGGATGATGAAAAAAGATTTGATGTATTGTGTGAGACTGGTTTTTATGCCCGTGGCACTCTGATTAAACCACAAGAAATAAAAGATTTAATGAGCAAAAGAGCTCAAAATGAATCTTGTGATGAGTACGTAGATAATTTTGTTAGAAAGTATATAAAGTACCCAAGTTTTATTGCTGTTCAGCTCGCCGAATTCAAATACAATCTTAAAAATAATTATAGTGATTTAAGTAAAACTATCGAAGTATTTAAATTATTTGATTCTATTACGTTTAAAAAATGGATTGAATATTCCGAGGATCATTACATGGGTTCTCAAAATCATTTGGGCTCTAGATTGTCTGAAATAGCTAGCCAAGTTGAAGATGGGCTGGGTGATATGAAATCTTTTGGTGAGTTAATGTCTATTTATCAGGATAATCCAAATTTGGTTTACGATATTTTGAGAACCTTGATCGGACATTATGGGATAGGAGAAGGGGAAGAGGTTGATAGGATGTATGATGGTAGAGACTGGGTAAAATACAAAAAAAGGCAAAAAATCAGATTTGATCTACTTATCGATTTATATAGAAAGGATGAAATTGCAGATGAATTAAAGGAATCCTATCAAAATATGTATAAACCAATAGATAGTTTCAGGAATATGATAGTTGAAAAAAAAGAGAATCTATCTTCAATCAATCTTGAAGATCTCGTTAAGTCAGATGAAAAAGATTATTATTACAAAGTTTTAAAGTTTTATAATTTTATTTCAAACACTCGCTCTTATGACGAAATTTACTTTGGGGTCAAGGGTCTAATATCTGACAGGCTATTTGATTTGATGGTCACAGAAAGTGATTTAGATAGATACGGGGCGAAAGAATTATGGGATAGGTTAAAAAAACAGGCAAAAGGTGAATTAATAAGGGTGCTTGAGATACCCCAAGAATTTAAAAAAGAGAAAGAAGATGAGTTACGTAGCTTTATAAAAACACACCTTCCTTCTTTTTATTATGAGGAAAAAGGTATGAAATTGCATGAGCCCATCTTTGATTGGGAAAAAGGAATAGTTACCCTTAAAACAGAGCACGGTAGTAGTTCCGGTGCCCTAGGTTTTCCATTATCTGAAGAGGCTGATGGCACAAGAAAATCTTTTTCAACAGCTTGGATTTCTGGACACGTTACATATCCAGGTTCTGCAGAGATAACATATCCAATGTCAGGTATTTTAAGAAAGAATTTAAAATTTGAAGGTTGGGATGATAATTAATATCTATTTCAGATATTTTCCTTTAAAAGATTTTTTAGTTCCTCAATATGAGCTCTTTTATCTTCCTTCATTTCTTCCCAGAAAGCTCTTTCTTCTGGGCTACCAGCTTCTTCGATGTAGTGGTTTTCAATCCTCCAAAGTGACTTTTGCTCTGTCGTCATTTGTGACATTAAATTGTGCAGGTTGTTGTTTGTCATCCCAATAGAAATATTTTCGTTTTATTAAAATATTCCCGAATATTAATTTATAATTTTCTTTAAATAATTACCGCCCAAAATATTTCTAACGGGACAAGTATTTTTAAAATTTACAAAAGCACTTTTTCTTCTAAATTTGTAATCCTCACTTCGTGGTCATTCACTTTTTCTTTGTCTGCGTATTTATCCATTAAATCAAGTTTTAGGTTTCGAATATCTTTTTTAGTCGCCATGTTGTCTTCTATGTTGGTTATTCTCTCGGAAGAAAACTTTATATAGCCTTCAAGTTTTTTATCTACTTTGTCAATTTTTTCAGACAATAAGTCAATTTTGTCGACTTTTTCTAATATCTGATTTAATTTTTCTTCTATTTTGTCACTCATATGTTTTTTAAATTAGCTTCTAATTTTTTAATTAATTCTATTTCTTCTAAAACTTTTTCTTTAGATATTATTTCATATTGAGGGAGGTCTATCTCTTTAGCCTTTTCTGTGTACCACTTATCCCTAGTTGCCATATTTGCAATATTGCATTCCGTTCTCAGTCTACGTTTTCTTGTATTTTGTTTTCGAGATTTTTGTCCATAGAAGTATTTTACCATATTTGGTAAATATGCAAATTTATAAAAAAAGAACCGTCGCGTGACGATTCTCGTGGGGCTGGGGTGCTGGGAAGCTCATCGGTCTATATTGCCGAGTGTCGCAATGACCTCGCCTTTATCGTTGACCCTTACCACTTTTCCAGCTCGGGGTATGGTCGTGTATCCTTGTGTTACGATGGCATTTTTTGAAGCCTTACCAGTTGCCTTCTTTGCGAGCTTGGCGATAAGCTTTGCCTCTTTTGCTTTTGCTTTTTCCATGGCACTTTTCTTTGATTTTTTCATGGCGGTGCTTTTGCAAAAGTTTAGCACATATATAGGGCTTATACAAAAACCGCCTTTCGGCGGTTTTTGTGTT
>JAUPVT010000048.1 GCA_030916885.1 Chlamydiota bacterium | reverse complement strand
TCGTAAGGAATGGGGATTCTTATCCCACCCAGACTTTGATCAAAAACGATGGCTAGAAATTAAAGAAAGCTGGGATGCCAAACGCATATCCTGTCCCTCTATTTGCGCTATTGGAGCAGATAAAGATCCAAATATGGTAGCTTTAAGCCAAAGGCATCTACAAAAAACAGGTTTTAGCAAACAAGTGGTTGTTTGCAAATCAGAGGTAGCTAATTTTAAACCTTCTTGCCTTCCTACTTTAATTGTAACAGATCCTCCCTTTGGCAAAAGAATGATGCAATCCAATGATTTAATTGCTTGTTTTGATCGATTTCTTAAAACTAATTGTCTAGCTACTCCTTTTGCTTTTTTACTTTATCCTTCTGATAAAGGTGCACAGTTAGAAAGAAATGGGATGCAAATTCTAAAACGCTGGCTCCTTACACATGGGGGCTTGGATGTAAGCTTGTTCTGTGTTCAACATGCTATCTAGTTTTTTTTCTTGACGCTAAGAGAGATTGCCAGTATAGATTCACTTCGATTACAAAACTTTTAAGAAGTTTTAGAGGATTTTTTTCATGGCCGAAAAAACAGAAAAGGCGACGCAAAAGAAATTGCGTGATGCGCGTAAAAAAGGGCAGGTTTCTAAGTCTCAAGACTTCCCTGCTGCTTTTACCTTTGTAGTATCCATAGCTACTACCATTATAAGTGCTGCCTATCTCTTTAAACTACTTGCAGATTACATGATTGCCATGTTTAACCTTTCTAAAACGCAAATCGATTTACCCAATCGGGCTCCAGGAGTTATTAAACAAGCCATCTTAGTCATCTTTCAAGCAAGTGCTCCTATTATAGTCATAACAGTTTGTACGGGTGTTTTAGTTAATTTTCTGATTATTGGACCTATGTTCGCTTCTCAAGCAATGAAGCCGGATATCAAAAGATTAAATCCCGTTACTAATCTTAAAAACCTTTTTAAGTTAAAAACGCTCGTAGAACTTACCAAGTCTATTTTAAAAATCTTAGGAGCTTTAATTATTATCTACTCAGTAGTTTGGAATATTTTACCAGATATTGTATCTACTGCTGCACTTCCTGTAGAAGCGAGCTCTTTAGTCTTTACGAATTTTCTAAATAAGGTAATTATTCGCATAGGGATCTTTTTTCTAGCCATTGCTATATTTGACCTCGCTTTTCAAAAAAGAACCTTTGCTAAAGAGATGATGATGGAAAAATTTGAGATCCGGCAGGAGTATAAAGACACAGAAGGAGATCCTCATATTAAAGGTAAAAGGCGGCAAACCGCACAGGAAATTGCTTACCAAGAAGGACCACCTTCTGCTAAAAAAGCAAGAGCGATTATTACTAATCCCATACATATTGCAGTAGCCATTGATTATAAATCAGAAGCAGATCCTTCTTTAGAACCCGCCCCTCGCATTATCACAATGGGCAAGGGTCTAGTGGCTGATCAGATTATTAAGGTAGCTCAAGCAAATAATATTCCTATTATGCGGAATGTGCCTTTAGCACAAACCCTTTTTGAAAAAGGGTCAATTGGTGACTATATACCTGAAGAGACTTATCAAGCTGTGGCAGAAATCCTAAGGTGGTTAGAAGGACTGGAATCATTAGAGACATCGGGAATGGAGTTATTTACATGAAAGATTTGCTGAATAGAATCACACGCACCTTAAGTAGTCAAAGAGCTCTAAATATCATTAATTCATCCAGTGATATTATTTTAGCTCTTTTCATCATCATGTTAATCATGGTGATCATTATTCCTGTTTCGCCAAACATGCTAGATAACTTAATTGCTATCAATTTAGCTATTTCTATCTCTGTGTTAATGGTAGCTCTCTACATTCCTAAAGCAGTCAATCTTTCGATTTTCCCTTCGTTGTTGCTAATCACTACCTTATTTCGTTTAGGGATAGAGATCTCTGCAACTAAACAAATTTTACTCCATGGGTATGCAGGACACATCATTTACACTTTTGGAAACTTTGTCGTTGGGGGAAACTTCGTCGTCGGAGGAATTGTTTTCTTAATTATTACCATTGTGCAGTTCATCGTTGTAACCAAAGGTGCTGAAAGAGTCGCTGAAGTTGCTGCTAGATTTACTTTAGATGCGATGCCCGGAAAACAAATGAGTATCGATGCAGATATGAGAAGCGGTGTCATCGATGCTAATCAAGCAAGAGAGCTGCGCTTAGCGATCTCTAAAGAAAGCCAGATGTATGGAGCTATGGATGGAGCGATGAAATTTGTTAAGGGGGATGTCATTGCAGGAATTGTAATCGCAATAATTAACATCATCGGAGGTTTGATTATCGGCGTTGCTATGCGCAATATGACGGCTCTTCAAGCAGCTAAAACATACACCCTTCTTTCTATAGGCGGTGGTTTAATCGCACAAATTCCTTCACTGCTTATCTCTTTAACAGCGGGTATTGTAACCACTCGTGTTTCTTCTGAGAAAAAAGACTCTCATTTAGGAAAAGAGATCTCCTCACAGCTCTTAGGTCAGCCTAAAGCCATTATGATTGCGTCTGTAGTTATCTTCCTAATGGGATTGATTAAAGGTTTTCCTACTCTTATTTTTATCGTGATTTCTATTGCCCTGGGTACAGTTGGTTTTGTGGTATGGTATAACGCTAATAAAACCCTAGTTAAAGCGCAAGGCGGTATTTCTACGGCAAAAATGGATACCGATGTAGAAGGACACTCTATGATCCGAGGAGGGGCAGATGATTATGCATTGACCCTTCCCATTGTTCTAGAAGTGGGTAAATCTCTCTCTACTGTCATTCGCAAAGAGAAACACGGCTCTACTTTTGTAGAAGATATGATTCCTAAAATGCGTCTTGCTCTTTATCAAGACCTAGGAGTGCGCTTTCCCGGAGTTCATGTACGCACTGACTCGCCTACTTTAGAATCTGATGAATATGCTATCTACTTAAATGAAGTGCCAACCGTCAGGGGTAAAATTGTAGAAAATGCGCTTTTAACAACGGAAAACCCAGAAACATTACGTCGTTACAATATTGCCTTTAGCACAACGAAAAACTCAATTGGTCAACCCTCTGTTTGGATCGAAAATCGCTACCAAGAGGTTTTAAAAAAGGCAGGTGTGAAATTTTGGAAGCCTTTAGATGTGATGATCTTGCATCTTTCTTATTTTTATCGTCAACATGCAGCAGACTTTTTAGGTATTCAAGAGATGCGAGGTATTTTAGAATTTATCGAAAAATCTTACCCTGATCTCGTTAAAGAAGTAACACGTTTGGTTCCTTTGCAAAAATTGACTGAAATTTTCAAACGCCTAATCCAAGAACAGATCTCTATTCGTGATTTACGCACTATTTTAGAAGCTTTAGCAGAATGGGCCCAGTCGGAAAAAGATACCATCTTGCTAACCGAATATGTTAGATCTTCTTTAAAACGCTACATTAGTTTCAAATACTCTCAAGGACAATCCATCCTATCTGTTTATTCACTAGATCCAGAGATTGAAGATCTAGTTAGAGGAGCTATCAAACAAACTTCAGCAGGATCTTATTTAGCTCTCGATCCTGATTCCGTACAGCTCATTTTACAAGCGATGCGCAATGTAATTACACCAGTTCCTGTAGGAGGACAACCACCTGTATTACTCACTGCCATTGATGTAAGAAGATTTGTACGCAAATTAATCGAAGGAGAATTTCCCGATATGGCAGTTATTTCCTATCAAGAAATTGTATCTGAAATCCGGGTCCAGCCTTTAGGCCGGGTTCAACTTTCATAGAAGAGATCATTTATGGCAGACCCAAATCATATTGATGGTGTTTCTCGTGGCGATGCTTCTAAAGCACAAAAAGCAGCTGCAGCAGAAATAGCTAGACAGAAGGCAGATCTTATACAAGAAGCTAGTGAAGATTTACAAGAATGGACAGATGAAGGGGCTTTTTTGCCAGGTTTTATGAGAAAAGCAGAGAGCTTAGAGACACGGCTAAGAAAATCCCCTAAAGAAGAGCGCTCAGAAAAAAAAGAGCTAGTTAGAGAAATAGAGCAAATCGAGGAGATCAGTGAGGAATTTCAGCAAAGAAATCCAGAACTACAAGCAAGAGCTCTTAGGCTTTTACGCTCAAGACTGCAAGAAGAAGATACCGCTGAGGATATAGAGAGAAAAGTTGCAGAAATTTATCCCGATCATTTCTTAGCTGATGAAGCTTTGGATTTTGTCCTTCGAACATCTAAAGGAGAGTTGTCTAAACAAGCAGCACTTGCTAGAGAACAATTAAACAATTTTTATAGTCGAGAAATTAAAGCTGGGAAAAACATAGCAGCACAAGTACAGGAATTTTCTATACAAGGCCTAGAAACCTCGATTGGATTGCGTGCTTTATATCGAGAAATCACAGGAAACCCCAGAGATTGCAATACGCTTTTTAATACTCTTTTATCTATGTTTAAATACGATAAAATGAAATTGGTGATTGCTTTCATTCTACACTCTCTGGGCAGTGATCTAAAGGCAAAAGGCTCTTCCATTGATCGTGGAGAGCTTCATAATTTACTTACGGAAGCGCGTAAACTACAAGCGATTTTAGGGATTTTTCGGTTTTTTGAATCTCGTATGTCCTTTATCGCTACTGAATTTAAACGTCAAGGGCTTAACCTATCGGATTTACTGACTTTTGAAGAGCTGGCTAAACAATTTATGGAGATTCTCCAAGATCGTTACCCCTCAGGAGATAAAATCCTTCAACAGTATCTCAAAAAATGGATGTTAGCCATTACAGGAGACATCACCTTACTCTCTTTATATCACAGAGGTCTTAGAGAAACGAGCGGAAGACTATACAGAAATAATCAACATAGACAAGAACTTAGCAATGCTATGGTTGATGGACTAGAAGATCTTTACGACCAGTTAGAAGATGAAGAAGGAGAAGAAAAATCATGATGGATCCATTTGCTCAATTGTTAAATGATTTAAGTCTATTGTTAGATATGCATCTCTCTCCTGATAAAAGAGGAGCCTGTAAGCTCAACATAGATGATACCTTGCATATACAGCTAGAACCTAGCTCTAACCGAGATAAACTTCTTTTCTTTTGCTTTCTCTCTGAAATTCCGCCTGGAAAGTTTCGTGAAAATGTCTTAAGAGATGCTCTGAAAGCCAATACAGATCTTAATACCCCTGGAACACTTGGATTTTCTGAGCGCAATAATCAATTGGTTTTATTTGCTAACCTTAATTTTCCTTCTTTAATAGCAAAAGAGGTTTTAGATTTTCTTCATCTATTTATGGCAAAAGCTCAAGCTTGGAAACAAGCTATTGCAACAGGTCAGACTAGTAACCTTTGCTCTGATCCCATACAAAAACCATTAAGCCCGTTTGATCTAAACCCTTAAAAACATATGAATCCTCTCTCTTCTGTTACAGGTAAACAATGGGAAAAAATTGCTGTTAAGCATCACCATGGAATCAATCTACCCCTATCAGCATTACATAGCGCACAAAGCTGCGGAATTGGTGAGTTTTTTGATCTGATTCCTATTATTGATTGGTGTAAACAGGTAGGGTTTGATGTGATTCAGTTACTTCCCCTAAATACCACGGACAATGATCCCAGCCCCTATAATCCTAATTCCTCTTGCGCTTTGAGCTTTATCTATCTCTCCTTATATGCCCTTCCTCTTATGGAAAAAATCCCAGATCTCAAAGAAAAACTCACAGAATTTCATAAATTTAATTTAAGTCCTAAGGTACCTCATGCGGATGTGTTAGCTCATAAACTACTTTGGCTACGCTCTTATTTTGATGCAGTGGGAACTGAAATTACAAATAATCCTGTATTCTTGCAGTTCTGCGGGGAAAATCTCTGGGTGCAATCTTACGCTCTATTTAAAATTTTAAAAAATCAACTAGGCAATACTCCTTGCGCTACTTGGCCACAAGAATTACAGTTTCTGTCAAAAGAAAAACGGAAAGAATTACTCCTCAAGCATCACTTAGAAATACTTTTTTACAGTCTTCTACAGTTTCTCTGTTATGAGCAATTGAAAAAAGTAAAAGCCCATGCAGAGGAATGCCATGTTTTGTTGATGGGAGATATTCCTATTTTAATTAGTAAAGAAAGCGTTGATGTATGGCAATATCCAGAATATTTTGATCTTAACTTTGCAGCAGGAGCTCCGCCTGATATATTTAATCCAGAAGGTCAATATTGGGGATTTCCTCTTTTTCGCTGGGATACATTACGTAAAAATCAGTTTGATTGGTGGATCAAACGTTTGAAGTTTGCGGAGAATTTTTTTGATATTTTCCGCATTGACCATGCCTTAGGTTTTTTTCGCATTTGGGCTATTCCTTTAAATCACCCCGTTCAAGAGGGGTATTTTATTCCTGTAAATGAAACTCAAGCTTCTATACAAGGGCAAGAAATGCTCAAAACACTGATTTCAAATACGACAATGCTCCCTATTGCAGAGAATTTAGGTGTTGTAGCTAGTTTTATATGTCCTTGCTTAGAAGAGCTAGGCATTTGTGGTACCAAAGTTATGCGTTGGGAAAGAAAGTGGGAACAAGATGGCAGTTTTATCCCCTTTGAAGAATACACTCCAATCAGCTTAACTACTGTCTCTACTCATGATTCCGAAACGCTCACACTATGGTGGCAAGAATGCCCTGAAGAAGCAAAATTATTTGCAGCTACAAAAAACTGGTCATATTCTCTTCTCTTATCACAAAAGCAACGCTTAGAGATCTTATGGGATAGTCATCATACTCCTAGCCTATTTCACGTTAATTTACTACAAGAATATTTAAGTCTATTTCCTGATCTAAGCTGGGATAACCCTTTAGAGGATCGCATCAATATCCCTGGTAAAGTGTTATCTACAAACTGGACTTTTCGCTTTCGTCCTTCTGTAGAGGCACTGATCTCTCATCAAAAACTTAGCTCTATTTTGCAAAATTTAGCATTCTCTACAGCCCCTCCCACAGAGGTTCTATGAAAATCCTTGTATTCTTTTTTCTTATTATCGGTTTCTATGGACATGCCAATCAACTGAAAGCATTGTATAA
>JAUPVT010000047.1 GCA_030916885.1 Chlamydiota bacterium | reverse complement strand
CTTCCGATCTTGACAAAAAACGGATAAAAACCTCTTTAGAAGAAGCTCTTGAGAACGCAATTGATGAAGATAAAGAGCACAATAAAAAGAGTAAAAAATCCTCTTCAAAAGAAACTAACAACTTCTGAGAAGAATAAAAACACAGTTCAAGCACAAATTAAAAACTTTTAATTTGTGCTTGAACTGTTATATTTTATCTTAAACAAAAAAATACTGACTCTGACTAATTATTTAAGTCGTAGTAAACACTAAGAGAAAAAGAGGCAAGATGAACAAAGATCTAGTCGCAATCTTCGAATATCTTGAGAGAGAAAAAGGAATTAAACGAGATGTAGTAATTTCTGCGATCGAAGAATCGCTATATGTGGCTGCTCGTAAAAGCATTCATGGCGGTTTGATTAATGTCTCTGTACAGGTTAATCCTAAAACAGGGGACATTAATGTAACAGCCCAAAAAGAAGTGGTAGAGCTCGTTACTATTCCAGAAGAAGAGATCTCTCTTGCAGAAGCACGCGTGCTTCACCCTGATTGTGAATTGGGACAGTGGGTTGATATTTCTGTTATTCCACAAGACTTTGGTAGAATTGCCGCACACACAGCAGGGCAAATCATCTCTCAAAAACTACGACATGCAGAAAGAGATGTGATTTATGAAGAATATCGTCATCGGATCAATGAAATTGTTTCGGGTACAGTAAAAAAAGTCATTAGAGAAGCAACCTTAATTATTGATTTAGGAAAAGTTGAAGCTATTTTACCGAGCCGATTTTATCCAAAAACAGAAGTCTATAAAGTGGGTGATCGAGTACAAGCTCTTCTATTTGAAGTAAGAGATACCGAAAATGGTGGAGCTGAAGTAGTTTTATCTCGTAGCCACCCTGAATTTGTTGCACAATTATTTTCACAAGAAGTTCCAGAGATTGCTGATGATATCATTGTTATAGAAAAAATAGTACGTGCAGCTGGCTACCGTACGAAGATCGCAGTGAGTTCCCAAGATCCAAAAGTAGATCCTGTTGGAGCTTGTGTAGGAGTACGTGGAAATCGAGTCAAAAACATCATACGCGAGCTAAACAATGAAAAAATTGATATCATCCCTTTTAGCAGCAACACTACTACGTTGCTTAGCTCCTCACTAGCACCTATCGAAATTAAAAAAATGATTATTGATGAAGAAAGAAATATCATCACTATTGTGATTAATGATGAAGATTACCCTGCGGCTCTGGGTAAAGGAGGGAGAAATGCTCGTTTAAATGGAGAACTATGCGGTTCTGATTTGCAGATACAAAAAATGAGCCATTATAAAGCTACTAAGAATCTTGAGAATGCGCAAATGGCTTCTGCCGATGATCCCACTTTAGATGAGCCGCTCACTATTGAAGAAGTTAGTAGTAGAATGATTATCGAAAGCTTAATTAGTGCTGGATATGATACTCCTCGAAAAGTGTTAAATGCAACACCTGAACAATTGGAGCTTATACCGGAAATCAGTTTAGAAATGGCTGACAAAATTTTAGAAAAAATTCGCAAAAAAAGAGGTTAAGAGTTGGCCAAGAATTTAAAAATAAATATAAAAAATGCACAACTTGCAGAAGCTCTTAAGCTCACTCGAGAGAAAAAACCTGCACCTCGGAAAAAAGAAGAGAAAGAATCCTCGATTGAATTAACTCCTACTCCTATTGTAGAAACCGTATCTTCTCCTTCTCCAGAAGCCCCTATTGCTTCTGCTGAGCAACTCCCAAAAGAGGAGGCACCTATTCAACAGAAAGCCCCTATCGTAAGAACAGAACCCTCATATTTAATGCCCAAGCCAGAATATCGCCATAAACCACAGCCGTTTAGAGCAAATTTCCCCCCGCAGCGTCCCTCTTTTAGACAAGACACAAGACCTAATTCTTCATCTTCTTCTAGAACTCCCTACCCCCCTCGAACTGGACACCCAAGTGCTATAAAAAGACCTCCTTTATCTAAAGATGTACCTGTTCCAAAGGTTTCTGAGGTACCTAAAAAAGAGTCTTTTAAGCCAATGCCACGTGAATTGGAAGATAAAAATCAACGTTCTAAGGCAGCACATGAAGTACGCCCTGTAAAAAAAGCACCGCAAAAAACATTTGATGCCCGTGACAGAAAAGGATTACGCGATGATTTAGACGACCAAGGCTGGAGAAGAAGACGCCCTCATCATAAAATGCGTTCTCATAAAAAAGAAGAGATTGTAATTAGGCCTAAAGAATTAAAGATTCATCTGCCTATTACTATAAAAGATCTTGCTTCAGAAATGAAACTTAAAGCATCTCAACTTGTTGCTAAATTATTTATGAAAGGTGTCATGCTCACTTTAAACGATTATTTAGATGATGAGACCACTATTCAGCTATTAGGACATGATTTTGACTGTGAAATTACCATTGATACAACTGAAGAAGATCGCCTTCGCATTACTGATAAGACAATTAAACAAGAAATTCAAGCTAGCAAAACAGATGAATTAATTATTCGTCCTCCTGTAATTGCTTTTATGGGACATGTAGACCATGGAAAAACTAGCCTGATTGATGCTATTCGCAAATCAAATATCGCATCTTCGGAAGCTGGTGATATTACCCAACATATCGGAGCATTTAAATGCCATACAGAATCAGGTAACATCACAATTTTAGATACACCAGGGCACGAAGCTTTTTCCTCTATGCGTGCCAGGGGAGCAGATGTAACAGATATTATCGTTCTTGTCATTGCGGGTGATGAAGGAATAAAAGCCCAAACAGTAGAAGCCATCGACCAAGCAAAAGCAGCTGGTGTCCCTATTTTAGTAGCCATTAATAAATGTGATAAACCTAACTTTGATGCAGACAATGTTTACCGTCAATTAGCAGATAAGGATTTGCTACCAGAGACTTGGGGTGGACAGGTTATTACTATAAATTGTTCGGCTGTGACAAAGCAAGGAATTAAAGAGATGCTTGAAATGCTAGCTCTCCAAGCAGAAGTTCTTGAACTAAAAGCCAACCCTAAATCTAGAGCCCGAGGAACTGTAATTGAATCAGAAATGCATAAAGGATTGGGGCCAGTTGCCACCGTGCTTGTGCAAAATGGTACCTTACACTTAGGTGATGCCATCGTATTTGCTCAACATTACGCAAGGGTTAAAACCATGCATAATGAACTCAAGCAAGAAATTACAACAGCAGGACCCTCCTCTCCTGTAAAAATTACAGGTCTTTCTGGACTACCAGAAGCTGGCAGTGAATTTATTGTTGTTAAAAATGAAAAAGAAGCGCTTGAAATTGCTCAAAAGCGTTCTGAAGGTCAACGCCATCATAATATGATGCAACAACCTAAACGAGTTGCCTTAGAGAACTTTTTAGACAATTCGGTGCAAAAGAAAGTTCTTAATCTCATTTTACGCGCTGATGTGCAAGGCTCTGTTGAAGCATTAAAAAACTCTTTGCTAAAAATTCAGTCTAAAAAAATTGAACTAAATATTATCTCTGCAGCTGTTGGAGAGGTTTCTGAATCAGATGTACAACTAGCGCAAAATACAAAAGCGATGATTATTGGTTTTCATAGTCAAGTTGAGAGTCATGCGGAAAATTTAATCAAAACATTAAAAGTAACGGTTAAGCTCTATGATATTATCTACCATGCAGTTGATGAAATAAGAGCTTTAATGCGAAGCATGTTAGATAAAATTCCTCAAGAGAATGATGTAGGTTTAGCAGAGGTAAAAGCGATATTTAAGTCCTCTCATTTAGGTATCATTGCCGGTTGTATGGTAATGGAAGGAACTATTAAACGATCTTCTCAGATGCGTTTACTACGAGATGGGCAGGTTATTTGGAAAGGAACTATGCAATCTCTTAAAAGAGTAAAAGAAGATGTACGTGAGGCTTCCAAAGGATATGAATGTGGAATTGTGTTACCAAACAATAATGACATTAAAGTAGGGGATATATTCCAGGCTTATGAAATAACCTACTTAGATCAAGAGCTATAATATGGCAAAAAATCGAGTTGCAAGACTAAATTCTTTGTTAAAAGAGGTTATTTCAGAAGTAATTCATAAGGATGTGGATAATCCACACGTAAACAAATTTGTTTCTGTAACCCAAGTAGAAATCACCAGCGATCTTCATCATGCTAAAGTACATATTAGTGTAATTGGAGATCAAAGCGCAAAAGAAGAAACCATCAAAGCTCTGCAGTCTGCTGCGGGCTTTATTGCGGTTCATTCTTCTAAAAAAGTGGTTATGCGCTACTTTCCCAATCTTACTTTTAAGCTAGATACCTCTGTAGATAAACACTCGCGTATTGATGCTGTATTAGGAAAGATCAGAGAAGAACAAAGGTCCCGTAAAAATTAATGTCTACCTTTGAAGGCATTTTGCCAATCAACAAACCCATTGGGAAAACTTCTTTTAGCTTGGTATCTAACTTACGTAAATTAACCAATATTAAAACTATTGGTCATGCAGGTACATTAGATCCCTTTGCTAGTGGTGTAATGGTTCTTCTCATCGGCAAACCCTATACTAGGTTAAGCTCCTCTTTTTTAAATCAGGATAAACAATACCTAGCCACCCTTTATCTGGGCATCACTACAGATACCTATGACTTAGATGGCCAAATTACAGCCCACTCCCCTCTTATCCCTACTAAATCACAAATAGAAAAAGTCCTATTAGAATTCCAAGGAACGATCCAGCAAATTCCTCCTATGTTCTCTGCAAAAAAAGTACAAGGCAAAAAACTTTATGTTTTAGCACGTAAAGGAATTACCATCCCACGATCTCCCATTACCATTACCATCAAAGTAGAACTTATTTCCTACATCTACCCTCACATACAGCTAAAAGTAGATTGTTCTAAAGGAACCTATATCCGATCTTTAACACATGATATAGGCACCCTTCTTGGATCAGGAGCACATCTATCTGAACTGACAAGAACAAAAAGCGGTAGCTTTCAACTCATCCATTGCTGCAATGGAGAACGTTTATTTGAAGCAGGCTATAATTGGTCTGATTATTTACAGAGCAACAGCTTATAGAACTTAATTGTTCCAGTTATCTTCATGATCGGATTCACCCTCGGAGCTAGATGATGAATCACTGTATGCTATGGCTTCTCTTCTTGCTAACATCATTGCTGGACTCATTCCCTGAATACTAATGCTAGCGGGCTCCTTATTATGCGAGGAACTGTCTTGAGTATTATAGCCAGAAGCTTTACTAATTTTTTTTATATTGCGATCTTGTAATGTTTTAATATGCTTCTCTATAGTTTTTAATTTTTCAGAACAATGTTTTCGCACTTCCTCTGAAAGATCTTTACGTTCAGATAAAATCTGTAACAAAGATTGTATCCATTTCATATTTTTTAAATGAGAGTCTAAATGATTTGCTTTTTTACAAATATCTTCCATCTCTTTAGGAGTTTGATTTTCCTTTTTTTCTGCTACATCAAAATTCTTTTCGAATCTATCAATTTTATCTTTAAAGTATGTTTTACCAAGAAATGGTAATTCACCCATAGCTAAAGCTCTTTTATAAGTAGTTTTAAGTTCTTTAATCAATAGATTAGAAGGGTATTTTTCACTTTCTCTAAGAAGTTCTTTTATTTGGATAAAATTAAAAGAATTTCTTATTGAATCTAATAACTTCTGATTAGGCTCAGTTGAAATACGAGTATTCTTTAAATCAATACAAGAAGAATCTATTTTTGGACATTTTTTTTGTGGTTTTGATATTGATGGCATTGTTAGTAGTGTTGGTGTTCCTGATGAAAACGGTGGCGGTGGAGGAATATTTGATTTGTTTGTAGCATTATACGTAGGAGACATTGGAGGTGGCAAGTTACCTATAACAACAGCAGGCTCATCTAATAAACTCTCTGAGCCCGGCATAAACAGAGAAATATTTGATTGGTTTGTATCATTGTACATAGGAGACATTGGAGGTGGCAAGTTACCTATATCAACATATCCATCTAATAAACTCCCTGAACCCACCTTACTTCCTATCTTTTCAAAAATATTCTGAGATTTAATTGCTTCTGGAGGTAACTCTTTTGGATGCAAAAGAGTAATTTTCCTATCTACTAAATATGCAAAAGCCATAACTCCTATAGATCCAATAGCAGGAAGTAATATTGACCAAACACAGGACACAACCAGTCCAATACCACCAGCTAACCCTAAAGCAGAAGTATAAAAATGAGGACTAGGTTGTCGAACAATAGGAAATTGTCGATTGTTTGACATTTGAGATGGTGGGGCAAAAGATTCATGATTATCTTCTGATAGAGGTGTCAATAATAACCCCCCGTTTTTAAAAGATAAATTATACAGACCTTGAGTAAGATTAACCAGTGTCATAGAAACCTTTAATTAAAATATAATTAAAAACACTTATTAAAGTATTAAAGTTAATAAATATTTTTTTTCTATAGATATCTTATAATCATTTAGATTAGATATAATAATCTTATCTATTCAAAAATAGTTTAAAATGGAAATAAAAAAATATAGAGTAATCTCTATTTTTCCGTTTGAGCTACAAAATTTTCAGCATCAGATTGAATTTGCTTAATAAAATCTGTTATTTCTTGTGCTTTATGAGGTTTGTCTAGCTGGATGTATACATGTTCTATGATCCTTAAAGTTGATATTACTGATAATTCTTCTATTTTCTTTTGATCTCCTTTGAGCTCAATAGTCATTTTACCTTCACTCTTTTCTTGTTTCAGTTCATTACCTGATACTTTTGCATGCTTCTCTATCCCTTCTAAAAGATACTTTTCAATAGACTTGCAAGGGATCTTAAGGTGCCAGATTTTTTTAGATGTATTTATTTCTTTAGGCATTTCTTCTATTTTTTTTGTTAAACAGGAAAGGCAAACTGTTAATAAACTATTTTTTCCTTCTAGGGAATAACTATTGATTTTATTTTTAAAGGTATTTACTACATCATTTTCATTTAATTGCTCTATTTTTCTGCTTTTTAACATAATAGCAGCTGTAGTAGCTGCTATTACTCCAGTGCATATTACTGCTGGTATCAACGCTGAAGCAAATACAGAAGCAACTAAGGCAGAAACAGCTAAAAATCTTATGGTATCTGTTTTAGAAGGAAGTCGTGATGCTTCTATACTTTTTATATCAAGAAAAGAACTAGCTATACTCAATACACCATTCATAAAAATTCCTGGGATTAATTAAAATAAAAGCATTATTTTTAGGAATATAAAATATCTAAGCTATAAAATATATTTATACTGCTTAGCTCAATTTACAACTTAAAACATTAGAAAACAGCTTACGGCTAAAATGTCCCTCCGTATTTGAAATATCTCTATACAGTTTTATTGTCTGTAAAGATTCTCAATCTTTCTTATTGGATTATCTTGGCTAATTTCGATCTTCTGTAAAACTCAGGTTTTTTTGAACCTCAAATGTTTTTAATTGAGTAATATATTCTCCAGCATGCTTTGCTTTATCAGTGTGATGTTTTGCTTCTATTTTACTTCCGTTTTTGGAATACTCCTTACTTATTTTTTCATGTAGCTTTTGTACAATTTCCATAATTAAAGAAGGATCAGCTTTTTCTAGAGGCTTTTGTTGGTCATTAATTGCTGCTATTTGATACCTTTGATTATCTAATCGTACAGAACCTTGGAACTCCTTACTGCTTTTATCTAAGCAATCTTTAAAATTTTTATTAAAATAATCTTTTGTATTGATGTTGGGGTTCAATATACCTTGTTTAGTTAAATACTTAGGCATGTCTACAATTTTTCCACACAAGAAGTAGTAACAGATTGACAATAGACCATGTAGATCTTCTACTTTAAGATTATCTCTATATCCCAAAGAATTAAAGAAAGCTTCGTTTATATCTCTAGGGCTTTCTTCTTGAGCATGTTCTTCTTTTACTGATCCCATCGGTGTTTCTCTTCTTGATCGAATGAACCCTTCTCTTAACATAGTTCTTGTAAGATCACTTTCTTGGCTAGATCGTGATACTATTGATGGAGATCTTGCTAAGGTTTGATCAAAAGTATCTCGAACAATTATATCTGATCCTTGTAGATCTTTTGCATTTAATTGGATAGCTCTGTTTTTCAATACACAAGCACCCGCTGCTATAGCAGCAAAACCTAATGCGGGTAACAATACAGAAGCTACTGCAGAGCAGACTAGTCCAACAATAGCTAAAAACCTTGTTGTCTCTATAATAGCTACATTAGAAAAAGTATTACTTAAAACAACAATAACTCTGGATCTTAAACCTTTATTATCCGAACCCAGAAATAGAGCATCATTAGATAATGAGTTTTCTACGGAGTTCTCTCCTCCTAGTTGAAAGTCAGAATCTCTATTCTTAACAGTCTCATAAGATTGTATATATGGGGAATTAGTCGTAGCTGATACTGAACAAGCCATAAACGCTCCTAATAAAATGAAATATGGTAAAAAGAATGGAAGTTTACTATTTAATAAAATTAAATTTTATGTTTATTATTACGACTTTTTATGAATTAATAGTGCTTTGATGTAATTATGGGTTAATATTAATTATACATTTGATCATAATAAAATCAATTCAATCTCTAATTATTTTTTAATTAGAAATATATCCTTTCTCTTGTCAATAGAGAAAGAATGCTCTATTATCCTCTTTCTATTTCAAGCTAGGTATAAGATGCGAGAACTTTCTTGTGGAATCGTCGGTTTGCCAAATGTCGGTAAATCCACTTTATGGAATGCATTAACTAAAAAAGCTGCGGCAGCGGCAAATTTTCCTTTTTGCACGATTGATCCTAATATAGGTATTGTTGAGGTGTACGACCCCCGACTAGAAGAGTTATCTAAGATCTCTAAAAGTGAAAAATTGATCTACTCAGCTGTGACCTATGTAGATATTGCAGGACTAGTAAAAGGCGCTTCTCAAGGAGAGGGTTTAGGTAATCAATTTCTAGCTAACATCCGAGAAAGCGATATCATTATTCATGTGGTTCGCTGTTTTGAGAATGATGATGTGATCCATGTGTCTGGGAAAATTGATCCCATAGATGACATTGAAGTGATTCATTTAGAGTTGATTTTATCCGATCTACAGATGGTAGAAAATATTCTTGCTAAGGTAGAAAAACAAGCTAAAGGGAAAAAAGAGTTTCAAGATACGGTTGTTTGTTTAAGAAAAGCACGTGCCCATCTGAATCAAAATCATCCTTTACGCACTTTAATCCTTACTCAAGAAGAGAGTGTTCTGCTAAAGAATTATCCTTTTCTTACCAACAAAAAAGTATTGTATGTAACAAATATCTCTGAAAGTGATTTACCGGATATGAATAATCAATACATAGAAAAAGTACGTGTTTATGCAGAAAAGGAGGGAAATATCGTTGTACCTATCTGCGCGAAAATAGAAGAAGAAATAGCGCAGCTAAGTGATAAAGATGCTTTAGACTTCCTAGAGGATTTAGGTATTAAAGAAACAGGCTTAAATCGTTTGATCAAAGCCTCATTTGATAGCCTGGGGCTTATTACTTACCTTACTACTGGAAAAATAGAAACTAGAGCTTGGCCTGTAAAAAAAGGAACTAAAGCACCAGAAGCTGCAGGGGAAATTCATAACGATTTGCAAAAAGGCTTTATTCGTGCGGAGGTAGTCTCTTTTGAAGATATGGTCAAATATCAAGGAAGAGTGGGAGCTAAGGAAGCTGGTCGTTCTAGGTCTGAAGGTAAAGAATACATCGTTCAAGATGGCGATGTGATTATTTTTTTTCACAATTAAAGGATTTCATGTTTGATTTACTATTTATTTCTTCAGCTCATTGTACGCAAGAATTATTAGCACAAGAGATCGAAGAATTGGGTATATCCGATGTTCGAATCGGGCATTATGGCGTTTTTATTCCAAAAACAATGGATAATGTGTATTTGGTGAACTATTTAAGTAGACTAGCTAATCGAGTACTATGGCCCATTGCACAATTTAGCTGCCATCACAAAGAGGACTTATACCAAGAATCTCGAACTATAAATTGGGATGCTTTTCTCACTGTACAAAAGACATTTGCCATTGATGCTAATGTTTCTCATCCTAATTTGCGCAATAGCTTATTTGCAGCACAGATACTCAAAGATGCTATTTGCGATCATTTTTGGGACAAATACGAAAAGAGACCATCTGTGGACACTAAGAAACCAGACCTACAATTGAATCTATTTATTTATAAAGGACGTGCTACTATTAGTCTGGATACCTCTGGAGCCCCACTTTATAAGCGTGGTTGGAAACAAGAAGGTGGTATTGCTACAATCCCTGAAACACTAGCTGCTACACTGCTTAAGTTATCGGGCTTTACAGAAAAAGAGGTTCTCTGCGATCCCTTTTGTGGAGCAGGAACACTATTAATTGAAGCTGCTTGTATAGCAACAAATACGCCAGCTGGCTACTTTCGTAAGGAATGGGGATTCTTATCCCACCCAGACTTTGATCAAAAACGATGGCTAGAAATTAAAGAAA
>JAUPVT010000046.1 GCA_030916885.1 Chlamydiota bacterium | reverse complement strand
TTATCGTAATCATAATCTCCTCTAATTTCTTCAAGACGTGCTTGAAATATCTCCTGGTCAGCAAAAGCATTTACACCTAGAGCAGCTAGAGCAACTTCTTGAGTACAATAACAACAAGATAGATTTGTTGGTCTAGCTTCTTGATATCTGAAAGCTTTTGATAGACAATTAATGTGATAGAAATGATGACACGCTAACTCAACTACCTTAGTAACATCAAATATTTCCTTCTTCTGATAATCTTCGTGGCATATTACGCATGTTTCTTGTGTAGTATTTAAAATAAGAGTAGTCATTACTATTCCTTTGTAAATTTTCAACATTCTAAACTTATTAAACAATAGAAATAAAAAAGTCAGTAATTATAAAAAAAATTAATAAGGGCATTAATTAATTAAACTATTTTTTATAAATTAATAAACAAAATTTTCCTAAAAAGTTTTCATCCAAAAGAACAACTAATCCCTGTAGAGGAATCCTATTTATCTTAAATGTAACAATAATTTAAGATTATTATCTGCTTTAAGGATGATTTAAAAATGCCTAAGAAAAAGCACTCCCTTACCTTATTAGAAGTTTTGATTGGTTTAGTTCTAATGGGGATCATAGTGAGTTTTTTATTTTCCTTGTTGAGGCAAACTCTAGAGAAAAAGCAGGAAATCACTCAATTAAAACAAAAGATCTTTCCTTGTGAAATGATGCGTTTAAAAATGAACCAAATCGTAAGCTCTCTTTCTAAAAATGAATCTAGCATCTACACAGATTCCTATGAAGATCATCCTGCATTGTTTTTTTTCTACGAAAATAAAGATAAAGAGGTAAATTTTTGTGGAAAGATCCATTCTATGCTTTATGTAAACAAAAATCAACAACTTGTTTTAAGTACTTTTTCCAAACAAGATAGTAAAAGAAATGAACTTCTATTAGACAATATTCATGCTTTTACATTCGAGTTATTCGATCAAACAAAAGCTATTTGGGAATCCAAATGGCCAAAAACACAAGCACAACTGCCTGAAATGGTTCGTTTGCACCTAAAAATAGCCCAGGATTCCTATGATCTGGTATTATTTGTTACAGACCAAAAAAACCCCATTACCTATGGTGTGAAATCATGAATGTACTCCCCTTTATTTTTGCCATCTTTGCTATTTTTACTTTTCTATCCAACTCCTTATTAAAAGATATAAAAGAAACAGAGATAGTAATAAATGGGTTAGAAAATTTTTATCAGTTGCAGCAAAAACACTTTAACGGAGCAGCAGGCCTTAGTTACAAATCACTTACCACGCAAAAACAGAGAAATTCGCCTAAACCCCCAATAAAACGCACTACAGAATACAAGTCTCCTCGTTTTTCACAAGCGCTCAAAGGATCGCAATTGAACCTCTATCCTTTAGTCCAAGAACAAGAACCTAGAAATCATCCTTTCTATGATATTATAATTAGGCTTTTATGCCTGCTTTATCCCACTATATTGCCTGACAGCCAAGCTGCATGCACTTTACTAGATGCCTTACTTGATAAAGCAAAAATACTAAATGAACCTACCTTAAATGAACTCATGCCAGAAGATCCTATTCTTCAAGAAGACTATTATAAGATGATTCAGGGTACTAACCAATACGATATTAAGCAAAAGAAAGGAATACCACCACTTTCTGATTTTTTAATGATTCATAAAAATAAAGTTTGTTGTTATTTATGCTCTGCTCATTTTTTTGTTTTACAAGCTATGTTTGGAGAGGAGTTTGCTCATACGATCATTGCAGGTGAAAAGAAGAAATGGGAAAGTGGAAAAACAAAGTTATTCAATAGACAAGAATTAGAGTCTTTGATTAAACAATATCCAATAGAAACAACTTTTTATGAAACCATTAAGAAATATACCCGAGCACAGTTAAATCAAAAAAAGACAGTCTCTAGGAAAACCCAAAATGGAATGAGCTTCAAGAAAGAATCTTAAATAGGCAACATACGTTTTAGTTTAGGCAATAAAATCGTAAAGGTAGTTCCCATCCCCATTGCAGATTTTACCGAAATGACCCCATGGTGATTTTCAATAATCGTCTTTACAATAGAAAGACCTAATCCAGCTCCTCCTAGGCGCCTTGAGTGCGCTTTATCTACGGTATAAAATCTCTCAAAAATATGTTCAAGATCTGCTGCGGGAATACCAATTCCCTTATCTTGGATAATAATAGAGACTTCTTCTGAAGTTTGTTCAATTTGCACTAAAATTTCAGCTGGAGGAGGTGAATATTTAGCAGCATTATCTAATAAGTTAATAATTGCTAATTCTAAGATATCTGGATCAGCCGCTACAAGAATCGATTCTTCGCTTTTCTCAATGTGAATCTTAGCTTTTTCATAAAGGGACAATACCACTTGTCGACAGGTTTCCGCAATAGCTACGACATCACATTCTGTAAATCGAGAAGTAGATAGGTTTTCCAAATCAGCTAGAGTCAATAGGTTTTTGACTAAACTATCCATGCGCTGACAATTACGAACGATTTTCTCAGTAATTTCTATAACAACATCACGGGGCAAATCCGGCAAATCTTGTAGGGTTTCTGCAAAGCCTGTAATAATGGTAATGGGCGTGCGCAATTCATGAGAGGCATTTGCTACAAAGTCCTTTCCCATTTCTAAAACTTTGTAATGGCTGGTCTTATCCTGTAGAACTACAATAGCACCACTTCGATGGTTTTTAGGAGCTGCAATAAGGTCAATATATTTCTTTTTACCATTGATAACGATCATGGAATCGGTTAGCAAAGCTCTTTTTCTTTGGCAGCTTTCTAGAAGTTGCCTACACTTATTGAGTAACTTAGCACTAGATGTTTCTTCTAGAGCAAAGGTAAAAACGTTTCCTAATACATCTTTTTTAGATAACCTTAGCATCTTACTAGCCATAAAATTAATATAGCGAATATGCATCTCTGCATCCACCGCAATAACCCCTTCTCCTAGGGAATCTAAAATGGCTTCCTTTTCATTCCTTTCATCAATAATTTGTTTGATATGAAGACGTAAATGCTCGGACAGGGAATTTAATGTTTGTGCTAATTGATAAAACTGATCTTTTTCATCAATCGAATCGCTCAATACAATCGGATTTATAACGGTTTCCACCCCTAACTGATAGGGCTTAATCGCACGAATAATCTGTTGAATAGGGTAATTAATCCGATGAAAAATCAACCAAGTAATTGCAGCAAAAAATAACATGGCCAAAAAGCAAAAAGCCAAGAACCACATTTCAAATTCATAAGTGAATTCATGCATTTGAGAAAAGGGAATAGCCGTTCGTAAAATGTATGTTTGATTATTTACATGAAAAGGCAGCGTAATATACGCCAACTTTTCTGCTTCTTGTTTATTATAACCTATAAAATAAATAATTTTGTGCCCTAAAGCATCTACGACCTGTGAGTGCGTTAAAGGATTGATATTTTCTCTTTTAGTCACTTGCTTTAAAGAAGAATCGTATAAAGCTTCACCTTTATCATTAAAAAGAGAGACATGAAAAAAGATATAATCATCTGCATCTTTTAAGAGAGTTAAAATTTGCTGTTCATTTTGTGATTTCTCTAATAAGTTCACAAGATAAGAAGTGCTTACATGTAAACTATTAAATACGATTCTTTGCACCGATTTAGTAATAAACGGAAAAGCAAAAGCAATAAAAACCACAAATAAAAAAATATGACTAAGTATAATTTTTTGACGAAATCCAAGCTTATTTTTCATAATGATTTATAGATTTTTTAACCTATTATTCGTCTGGGGCAATGGGGTAAAAGAAACGATAGCCCTCTTCTGTAATAAGAACCATATCTTCATACCGTACTCCACCAATATCTGGTAGATACAATCCTGGTTCAATTGTTATAACCATATTTTTTTGCAAAAGCACCTGAGCTTCCTTGTCTTGATGAGAAATTCGAGGAAACTCATGTGTTGTTAAACCAATTCCATGACCTAGACTATGCAAAAAAAAGGGCTCTAAATCATATTTTTTAAACACTTCACGTGCGACTAAATCAAGTTCTGCAAGTGTAACCCCCGGAGCACAAAGATCTAAAGCAGCCTTTTGGGCTTGCTTTACAATCTGATATAAATAAGAAAGCCGCAAGTGTGGTTCTTCAAAAAATACAACCCGTGTCATATCAGAATGATAATGATCTACAACTATACCAATATCTATTAAAACAACATCTTTTGATTGTAAAGCAACATTTTGGCTATGATAATGAGGTATTGCGCTATTTTTGCCAAAAGCAATAATTGGTTCAAAAGCCAAACCATCTGCCCCTTGCTGCAGGCAGAAAATTTCAAATTCTTTAGATAATTCTTTCTCTGTAATCCCGACTTTTAAAAGAGAACAAATATGAGAAAAGCCTCGTCTTAAGAGTTGAGCACTCATGGTAATTTTTCCAATTTCAACCGTATCTTTGATCGCTCGTACATTTTTAAGTAAGTTAGGACAAGCGATGAATTCCTTGTGAAATTTTTGAAACCCAAGATACCTTTCACAAGATATCTTTTCAGAATCAAAGGCTATTGTTTTAAACAAGCTATGCGCGAAGAACTCTTCCCAAGCAATAGGTAGATCTCTTTTAACGACTACAATAGCTTTTTCTACAGCTGATTGAAAATATCGATCATCTACAAGCAGAAGCTGTTTTTTTCGAGTCAATAAAAGAGAACCTTTAGATAAAGATAAACCAGTCAAGTAATAGAGGTCTGTAGGATCTTCAATCAAACATGCTTCTATAGAACTCTCCAATTGCTCCCATAAACCAGCGACTCTTTTCAAAAAGACTTCTTTTTCATTTAAACAAATCATCGATTTGTACCTTTGTAATACAGCTTATAATTCTTTTTCCTAAAGGGCAAAAAAGAGGATCAGGCAAACACAACAATTGCTCTACTAACCTCAAGGCTCGCTCTTGTGAAAATGCTTGCTTATTTTTACGAACCCACCTACACAAAATGGCTGCATACTTTCTATTTCCCTGCTCTTTACTACCTTGTAAACACTCTAACATAAGATCTCTTACTTGATCTTGTTTCATAAATTCAGGTATAGCCTCTACCAGAAAAGCAGATTTACCAATAGAGTGAACTCTTAAACCTAGCTGATTCAATTCATCTAATATACTCAATATCCCCTCACTTTCTGCTTTTGAAAAAGATAAAGTATCAGGTAATAATAAAGTCTGTGATCCTTTAGCTTCTTGATTTCTCCTCATTCTATCAAATAATATTTTTGACTCTGCTGCATATAGATCAACTCCTACCATGGATATGGTCTCTTTTTCTTCTATTATTTTCAATAAGGCGGATTGGGGGTATAAAAAAAGATAATGAGAAAATAATCCTATCACCTCAAGTGTATTTTCTATAAATGATTCTTGTTTAGATTCGGATAACGAGTCATATAAAACGCTAGAGGAAATCTCTTTTGTCCAAAAAGAGTTTTCATGAGGCCCATAAGAAATCGACATAGAAGCACTTAGTTGATTTCCACATCTTTTCTCTAACGCTTTTTCTATGACCAATTGAATCAACTTTTTTGTATATTTTTCCTCTTTTAAACGAATTTCTTTTTTTTGTGGATGAACATTTACATCTATTAAATGAGGAGCAATTGTACAATGTAGAACAAATAAAGGATGACGATCTTTTTCAATACGAGTAGAAAAAGCATCTCGTACTGCATAACTAAAGATCGGACAAATAACCACTCGACGATTAACAAATAGATACTGTCCCGAGCGATTTACACGCACTTTTAGAGGAGAAGATACAAAGCCCATTACGTCACAGCCCTCTTGTTTATGTGCAATTACATGAATATCCTCTACAAAATCATGACTAAGCAAAGTCTTAGCACGAGCAAACATTTCTTCTTGCTTATTTTCAGAAGAGCAAAAATCAAAGACCTTCTTATCCTGATGCCATAAAGAAAGCCCTATTTCTGGATAAGCTAAACTCAAAAAAGTCATTAATTTTGTAATCTCTGCACTACTTCCAGAAACACTTTTTTGAAATTTTTTACGAGCAGGAACATTGTAAAATAAAGAACGTACCTCTATGGTACTTCCCTGTACTCTCGGAGATGGATCTATAGATAAAACCCTACCAGCTTCTACTTCTAACTTAATCCCTTCTGCTTCATAAGAAGTGGTTAAAGTAACTTTAGAAATAGCAGCAATTGAAGAGAGCGCCTCTCCTCTAAATCCCATTGTAGATAGATAAGATAAATCTTCTACTTTCTGAATTTTAGATGTTGCATGACGTGTAAAACAGAGCAAAGCATCCTGTTGGTTCATACCTGATCCATTATCACTAACAATAATTCTTTGAAACCCTCCACTAAAGACCTCTACTTTAATTTGAGAAGCTCCCGCATCAACAGCATTTTCTACTAGCTCTTTTACTACAGATGCTGGATTCTCTATTACCTCTCCTGCCGCAATCTGATTAATGGTCTGTTCATCTAATGTTTTAATCTTCATATGGCTCTAAAAAACCGGTGCTATAGGCTCTACTATAAAGGAATAACAAAATAAAGCATCTGATCTCTTCCTATTTTTTTTGAGTTCAATCTCATTTTTAAGGATGGTTTTACACAAAATTGTAGAAAATGCATTTACTTTCCTTTCATTGCAAAATAGATACGTTTATGTTCTTAATAAGTATTTTAAAAACCTTAAGGTTAAATTAAACAAAAAAATTTAACTGATATTTGCTTTCTTACTCGAAAACAGAGAATGTACTCCCACCAATCTTTCAAACAGAAAAGTATATTATCCGATTTTGGGGAGATCTTGGAGCACGTTTTAGTTTTGAAAATACTCTGTAGAACACATCTGTTGTCTTTGCTCCTAAAGATAGAAGTATAACATTCTCAAATGAAGAACAGCTTACAAAGCTAGGTTGAAAAGTGAGAGATTATGTCTCTTCCCGTAACTCACAAAAGGATTAAAGGCATACTTGGTAACACCGTAGTTGTGTTGTCTGATCAGCCCCATCAAGAAACAGCTTCTTCTTTTTTCCAAGCAGTCTAACATTTTTTACTAACTACTGGTAGGAGCATTTGCTCCTACTTATTATCCAATGGCATTCAATTACAAGCTTTGGGCTTAGCTGTTTTTATAATCCCTGTATAAAATATAATAAACTGAATAAACTTTTATTATAATAATTAATTGCTTGAAATTTAAAAAATATATAAATAAAAAACACGAGCAGAAACCATCGTTATTAATTCGTTTTATGATTTAATATAATAAAAGGAGCATAAATTTAACCTGTTTTTATCATTAAAGTAAAAAAAATAACAATCCCTAAAATTAATTACTACTTATCTTAAATATCGACACTTCCTCCTTACTAATCTTTGTTTCTAATATTAATAAATTTTATAACAATACAAGGAATCTATGTCAGATATAAACTCTACTTCTCAACCAATGTCAGAGCTTTTTAAAGAGCAAAATATTCCTCAAGCAGAGATAAAACAATCTCTTTTTTCAACAGACTTAATCACTTCTGAGGAGCTAAAAAAACATGCAGCTCTACTTAAAGAAGCAAGAAAACAGCCCCTACCTAAAGTTCAAAACAAAACTCACTATACAGAAAAAAGGCCTATGATTCCACCTGGTATGTCTTTAAATGAACAGAATCTAGAAGAGATCGCAAAAGAACTCTCTATCTTAGAGAATTTATCCCCCAAACAAAGATCCAAATTTTCTGATCAATTAATGCAAAAAGAGTTTATGCTTATCAACCCCTTCATTGAACAAAAATTCTCTGAACTAGCATCCATATCACCAGAAGAGCTAAAACAACTTATCGAACATTTAAAAGAAAATATTAAGCAGCTCAAAAAAGCCGCTAGCAAACTAAAAGAGCTCGATCCAAAAAAAGCGGATTTTATTTTAAATACCTTACAAGGAATCAGTAATATAGAACTGGAATACACTTCCCCAGAACAGCAAAAAAAGTTCATTAATCAATTAGAAGAACAAACAGCTGCTTTAGTCGAAAATCAACAACTAGAACCTAAAATAGGTAACGTTCTCCTCCTCTTTTTAGCATTTGCTAAGAGTCAAATGGATCAAAATGATAAAGCTATGTTAGCAGGTATAGAACAAGTAAGAGTAAAAACAGCTCAATTAGAGATTAACGCTGAAGCAGTAAAAAACCAGGCTAATCAGTCCGTACAAGGCCGTCATATCAGTACAGCAAAGGCAGCGATACTTACTATAGTGGTATTCGGTCTTTGCTTTCTAGCTCTAACAGGTGTAGGGGCTCTAGCTGGAATGGGACTTTTAAGTGGGATATTTGCAATAGGAGGAGGAATTATGACTTCTTCCTCTTTAGCATTAGGAACAACTGCCGCATTAATTACTGGTTTATCCGCTGGTAGCATCTGTTTCGCAGCTTACAAAAATCCAGAACTACCAGGTCTTGAATGGATGACAGAATTAGGACCTGAAGATAAAAAACTCATGCTCTCCCAAAATCTCATTAGCTTTTTTAATACCCAAACACAAAAAATTAATTCTCAATTAGGTTCAACGGAAAAAATGTTTGTAGAAAATGTTTCCGATAGATCTGCGCAACTAGGCCAGCAATCAGGGCAAGCAATTACTGAATTTGGACAAATGATGAAAGCCGGATAGATTATTTTGGAGCTGTTTTTTAATAAAGACAGCTCTACTTTGAAAAGAAATACAAAACCTAATATTTAGAATGCTTACAATGAAGCCAAATTGTGTTTTCCTACAGCTGTCCAATTATGTCTTCCCTATTGTAGCAAGATCATGTTCCATTCTATTCACTTAACTATGTAAGTTTAGATATCCATTGATAGGTTGTGCTAGATCCTTATTCAACCCTGTGTATTCCAGTATGATAAAATATTCATCCACTTTATCAAAGTTTATGCAACCATCTAAATCATGTAAATCATCAAGATGCAGCATATGTAAATCTGAAGAACACTCATTCATTGCTTCTCTTTTAGCCCCTGCTGTAACAAGCGTCTGATCTTGCTACAATAACTTGGACACAAAGAACCCGAATAAATTAAAACAAATTTATTAAAGGGGTTATTATGAGAAATCAAAAAAAAATATGAGAGAGAATTCAAGCTGAATGTAATAAAACATCATAGAGAAAGCGGGAAATCACTAACAGAGATATCTCGTGATTTTGAAGTTCCCATGGGAACTTTGTCTGGTTGGATTCAAGAATTTCAAAAACAACGAGAAAAAAGCTTTCCTGGATCAGGTAAGATCAAGTCTTCCAATGAAGAGATGTATCGTTTGCGAAAGGAATTAGCGGATATGAAACAGGAAAGAGATATCTTAAAAAAGGCTATGGCCATCTTCTCACGACCAAGAAGCGGAAATGAGAGTTTATGAAAAAGCAGCATGACAAATGTTCGGTAAAGAAGATGGCCAAAATTTTAGAGGTTTCTAGAAGTAATTCTTATCACTTTATTCATAGAAAACCAACTAAAAAAGCTATGGGTAATGCAGAATATCTGAAAAGAAAATAAAAGTATTCATGAGAGTAGTCGATGTATCTATGGTAGTCCAAGAATTCACGCTGAATTAAAAAAAGAGGGTATAATCTGCTCTCGCAGAAGAATAGCAAAAATTATGAGAGCATATGGGATATAAGCTATGGAAGAAGACTGCTATAGCTAAAACTCATAAAGAAATAGCACCTAATTATGTAAATCAAAACTTTTCGTCAGATGCAAACTGATCTTATTAAACGAGCATTACAGCAAGCTATTATCCATAGAAATAAAGGTCTGATTCACCATTCTGATCACGACTATCAATATACAAGGGAAGCTTTTAAGAGAAAAACTGATCAACATGAAATAATTTTAAGTATGAGTGGAAAAGGAAACTGTTACGATAATGCTGTTATAGAGAGCTTTTTTCACTGTTTCAAAACAGAACATGCTAACTTCTGTAAGTTCAAAACAAAAGAAGAGGCTATGGATAGTTTATTTGAATAAATAGAGGTTATTTTATAACAAAAAGAGGTCTCATTCTACTCTAGGGTATTTGTCGCCTCAAGAATTTGAAACAGTATGGGTGAATCAGAAAAACATTCGTGTTCTGGCTGTCTAAAAAAAGGTGGCAAGATTACCCCACCATTCTTAGGAAAGAGATCTTAACGAGCACACAAACGGACTAGTTAGGCAATATTTTCCTAAAACACAAAGCTTTTTAGATACCACTTCCAAGGATATTAAAGAGGTAGAAACGCTACTCAATAATAGACCTAGAAAAGCTCTTAACTTTGAAACCCCACTAGAAGTATTTAACAGATTATCTACAAACATGCTAAGCTCGGACACACAATAGATGTTCTTTTCAAACATTTATCTGCTTTTTTGTGTACTTCGGACTTGAATGGGCCATCCTAAATATTTGCTAACTGTGTAACTTCTATTTATAATGAGGAAATAATTATGACAAAGCCAATTTATCCTTTCATACCAACATCAAATCTAATAGAAAAAGAGCCGCAAATTACACTGGATTTAGTTTCAAAAGATGTAGAGAAAACTGTCTTGCAAAAGATGAGAAAAAACATTGAGTCTGGTCAAGTTCAATGTGTTACATTTACATTTTGTGTGTCATCCAAAGTTTGTGTGCATGAAAACTTAAAAAATGTTTTTCGAAAAGCTATGGGGAAACAATCTATTTCTAATCAGAATAGGAATGAGCAATCAGATACATTAAAAAATCGATTAAAAGTCCTGTTAAATTTATCCTCAAAAAATGCAAAAAATGAAAGAGCGATTACTTTTCTTACATTTACCACTCTATCTATAGAGCCTACAGATGAAGAATTAGAAGATAATTTTCAAAGAGAGAGTAGATCTTCCGAAAAAAATAGCCCTCCTCCTATTCCCTCTTTGGCAACACATCCTGCTAGGAGGGCTGGTTCTAACCCTTGTTATCGGCTAGTAACTGAAAGAAAGAATTCTCCAGGAAAAATCAGAAAATTTTTAAATAAATGTTTTGCAAGAAAATTTTTGCCGGTACCTCAAACTCGATATACCCTATATGCTTTTGATAATGGTTTTGAATGTGAGATAGAGAGTAAAGATTGTAGGGAGGGGCCTATTTATGAAGAAATAGACAATTTCAGGAAAAGAAAATCTTCAGGAGACACTGGATATGAAACTATAAAAAGCATCTTTTCAGATTCCGATTATGAAGTACCTCTCCAAGTTGAGCCTGTTATTTATCTAGAAGTACTTCCTTGAAGTAAAAAAGAATAAGAACCAATTTTTCCTATAAGTCTTGACGGCAAACAGAGTTGATTATTACTCTTGGAGTAAAAATCCTTTTTTAAGGAAAAAATTATGGCAAAGCGCCTTTTTATTATGCTAGTGCTTTTTTTGTGTTCTTCGTGCAATTCACAAAAAAATATCATTATAGTAGATAACTTTGAAAGCTTGAGTGGCAAACATACTCCTGCTTGGAAGTATATTAAAACTAAAGAAGATTTCGAATATTTACGTCTTTTTTCCCATATGTATGAGCAGCGTAGATCTTTATTAAAAGACCCCGATGTATCTTATCGTATTCCTAAAACTATTCATTTTATTTGGCTTGGTCCTAAGCCATTTCCATTAGCTTCTGTCGAGAATGTACGTATGTGGATCGCAAAGCATCCAGATTGGGTGGTAAATTTTTGGACAGATCGCAATCGGCCATTGCCTTGTCCTGGAATGAAAAAACGTTTGATAAATAGCCTCTCTTTTACGCAATTGCGCGACTATTTTGTAATTTCTGATAACTATGGAGAGCAATCCGATCTATTGCGCTATGAGATTTTATTTCAAGAAGGAGGGATTTACGTCGATCACGATGTAAAATGTTTTAAGGAATTTGACTTGCTAAATCGAGCTTATGATTTTTATTGCGGTATTGATATGCCGTATACAAGCAGTCTGCCATCTTGTATTTGTACTACAAATAGTTTAATTGGAGCAAAACCTAACCATCCTATCTTAAAGCAGTGTATGGATTTATTGACTAGTGAGTGGGATATCATACAAGAGGAATATCAGGGAAACGATCGAGATGCTACACTGAATCGCGTTTTGCATCGTACATTTTGGCTATTTGGGGAGGCGGTAAAAAACAAAAATAATCAAGGAGAAAATCAAGATATTGTTTTTCCAGCTTATTATTTTGATGCGCCAAAGGATGAATTAGCGATTTTTGCTCGACATCAATACGCAGGGAGTTGGCATGGGACAGAATCTGTATTTGAAAAGATGGTTCGTAAAAAACTGGTTTTAATTTGCAAAAAGTTGAATCAAATGTACCTTTGTTTTGGTGTTCTAGGGGCATTAAATATTTTGGGTTTTATAGGACTTTTTCTCTTCATACGTAGATTACCAAGAACATGATTAATGATGAAAAGTTAATGGAATACAATTTCCGTGGTTTTATCCCTGGTCCTCAAGAAAAAGCATCTACTTTTCTTAAAAGAGCAGAATTAGCTAAGTACGCGGAATCTTCTTATCAAGCAACAGTCATCGTACAATCTTTATTTGATATTTGCCCTAGTTGGGTAAGAATTGAGTCTACTGATCGATTACCTCTTTGGGAAGCTGCTGCTACTTATATAGAAGAAAATCAAGGTATTTTTATTCCTGTTGTGCAGATGAAAAAAAAAGGAGTTCCTTTCTGGTGCTCTCAAGAAGAAATTCTAGCCCATGAACTTATTCATGCTATGCGAATTGCTTTTAAGGAGAGCCTTTTTGAAGAGGTATTAGCGTATAAAACCTCGAGTAACCGGCTTAGGCGTTATTTTGGTCCTATGTTCTTTCATCCAAAAGAAGCTGTACTATTTTTAGTTTTTTTGGTTGGAATGTGGTGTTATCAATTAGGTTATTTATTTTTTTTTGATGATTTACCTAATCTAGCTTTATGGATTCCTTGTGTTCTAACAGGACTATTAATCATAAGAGTGGTTATTGTGCAAACCATTTTTTCTTTATCTCTTAAAAAAATCCATAAGCTTCTAAAAAAGTCCGATAAAGTACTTGGCTTTGCTTTAAGACTCAGTGATAGGGAGATCATCGATTTTGCTTTTAAGTCTCTTGATAAAATGCAAAAATATATAGGCAAGGCAAAAGAAAAAAGCTTACGTTGGTATATGTTAGCTCTAAGATACCCGATCTAAAAAGCTATTTTCCGATTAATCAGCTGGAAGTAATTTTGCATATTTTGCAACTAACGAGCGTAGTATTTTAGATTGAGGAAAGAACACATCGTATGTCGCACCAAGGGATGTGTTATATTGCTTTTGTACAATTCCTAAACCAAAGTCCTTGTGAAATACTCTATCTCCTTCCTGAAATTTTTTTCCCCCTTCTTGTTGGCTATTATAGGTTTCTATGGGTTTTTTGGAAGGCATTTGAATAAATGTGGAGGGAATTTCGCTTAAGAATCGGCTAGGTTTCATTATTTTAACTATTCCCCAGAGATGGCGTTGGCGAGCTGCTGTCAGAAACAAAAGATCTTTAGCACGTGTCATTCCTACATAACATAGTCTACGTTCTTCTTCTAAAGCATCAGGGTGACCGATTGTGTTAATATGAGGGAGCAATTCTTCTTCTAATCCCACCATAAATACGCAAGAGAATTCAAGACCTTTACCATTATGTAAAGTCATCAGACGAATATGATCGTTCTGTTCTGGTTTCTCTCGGCTAGATTTAAGCGTTAGCTCTTCTAAAAATTGAGCTAAAGAAGC
>JAUPVT010000045.1 GCA_030916885.1 Chlamydiota bacterium | reverse complement strand
TTTTTGGCATCATGACCATGCTTATTGCTATTCCTACAGGTGTGAAAATTTTTAACTGGTTATTTACCATGTTTAGAGGACGAGTACATTTTACAACTCCTATGCTTTGGTTTTTAGGATTTGTATTTATTTTTACCACAGGTGGCATGACTGGTGTTTTATTATCAATTGCACCAGTAGATTTTCAAATGCATAATAGCTTATTTTTAATTGCGCATTTCCACTCTATGGTCATTGGTGGTGTTTTATTTGGTTTTCTAGCAGGTATTACCTATTGGTTTCCTAAGTTTATGGGTTTTAAGCTTCACGAGGGTTTAGGTAAATGCGTCTTTTGGTGTTGGTTTATTGGTTTTTTATTGGCTTTCATGCCCTTATATGTTTTAGGGTTGATGGGGGCTAGTAGACGTTTAGATCACTATGAAGCATCTACAGGGTGGCAGCCTTTATTTATAGTCGCAGCTATTGGAGTTACCATTATCATTTGCGGTATTGGATTTCACATCTTGCAGATACTTGTAAGCGTTAAACAACGCAAAGAAAATAGAGATCTCACAGGAGACCCCTGGAATGGTAGAACTCTAGAGTGGTCTACTTCTTCACCGCCACCATTTTATAATTTTAGTGTCCTTCCTGAAGTTCATGAACGGGATTCTTTTTGGACTATGAAGTACACCGAGATAGCAGAAAAATCACATTATGATGACATTCATATGCCTAAAAATACTTCTATGGGGTTGTTTATTGGTGGATTTAGCTTCATCTTAGGGTTTGCTTTAATCTGGCATATTATCTGGTTAGGTATAATTGGGCTTATGGGCGTAATTGTCTGCATTGGGATTCGTATGTCTGATAATGATACCGATTACTATGTGCTAGGTGTAGAAATAGAAGAAATAGAGGCAAGATGCAAAAATCTATAAACCAAGAAAATATAGAAAAGACTGTTTTTGGATTTTGGGTCTATCTAATGACAGATTGTATTTTATTTGCAACACTCTTTGCAACGTATGCAGTGCTACGTAATAATACATACGGTGGACCTTCTGGATATGAGTTATTTTCCCTGCCGTTTGCTTTAAGTGAAACTCTTATCCTGCTAACTAGCAGCTTTACTTGTGGACTTGCTGTGTTAGCAGCACAGCAAAGGAATAGAAAAAAAGTACTTGCTTGGATAGGAGTTTCTTTTTTATTGGGAATAGCTTTTTTAACAATGGAGCTAAAAGAGTTTACTTATTTAGTTCATGAAGGAAATAGCTGGCAGAGAAGTGGGTTTTTATCTGCTTTTTTTACTCTTGTTGCAACCCATGGATTACATATTACAGTTGGTTTATTATGGATGGTTTTTTTTGTAGTACAGCTTTTACGTAAAGGTATTATTTACGTTACTTCTAAAAGACTCACCTGTTTGAGTATGTTCTGGCACTTTTTAGATGTCGTATGGATTTTTATCTTTACTATTGTGTACCTAATGGGAGCTATATGAATCAAGAAACAGGAACTTTTAAGTCGTATCTGACGGGATTCTTACTATCTATTTTATTGACTCTAGTGGCTTATTTTATAGTAGTAGAGCAGGTGTTCAGTAGCAGGATTTTAATTTATATCATTATTGGCCTAGGTATTATTCAGATGTTCATTCAATTGCTATTTTTTCTGCACTTAGGCCAAGAACCAAAGCCTTATTGGAACTGCCAACTTTTTATTTTTATGATAACGATACTACTAATTCTAATCATTGGCTCTCTCTGGATTATGGAAAATTTAAGGTATAATGTGATGCCAAATATGTAAGAGGAGCAAAAGATGATTAAAGCGTATTTTATGCTTACTAAACCTGGAATTATATTTGGTAATGCAATAACTGCAGCAAGCGGATTTATTCTTGCATCAAAAGCTCAGGTTAATCCTTGGTTATTTTTAGTAACTCTTATGAGTTTATCTCTCCTTATTGCATCTGCTTGTGTGTTTAATAATTATATTGATCGAAAAACAGATAAAATGATGGAAAGAACTAAAAATCGAGCTTTAGTAAGAGGGACAATCTCTTTAAAAAACGCCATTATATTTGCAGTTTTTCTTGGATTATTTGGAGTTTTGCTTTTAATACTATACACCAATCTTTTAACGACAATCATCGCGCTATCTGGTTTTTTTATTTATGTTGTTTTGTATAGCTTATCAAAATATCGTTCTTCCTATGCAACTGTTATAGGAAGTATTTCAGGAGGCGTACCACCAGTTGTTGGTTATTGTGCTGTAGTTGATCGTTTTGATACAGGAGCTTGTCTACTATTTATGATTGTAGCCCTTTGGCAAATGCCGCATTTCTTTGCAATTGCTATGTATCGGCTCGATGATTATATTGCCGCATCAATCCCAGTTTTGCCTGTTAAAAGAGGTGTGTGCATTACTAAGATACACATGCTATTTTATATTATTGCTTTCCTTATTTCTGTATGCATGTTAACAATATTAGGTTATACAGGATATGCATATTTGATAGTTGTAGGTTTGCTCGGTGTTAGCTGGCTTTTATTGTGCATAAAAGGCTTTAAAGATGCTAATAACAGGCTCTTTGGACGTCAAATGTTTCACTTTTCACTTGTGGTCATTATGATCCTGTGTATTATGATTTCCATTAGCATACCCTAAGGTTTTTCTATGCTTGGGTTTCAAAAAGAAACCAAGTTCTTCTTTCTGTTTCATCTATGAATACTTCTAAGATACTAGTTGTTGCAACATCTTCGTGATCTGCGCAAATTTGATGTGCAGATCGCATGTAGGCTGCATAGTTTTTGTTATCGTTCATGAGATGTTGAATCATTTTTTTTGGCTCTAGTATAACTTCATCATCTTTAATGTTTTGCAAGCGACTAATATGATTTATCGAACAGATTGTTGTTCCACCTAGTTTACGAACACGTTCTGCTAAAATATCAATCATCGCAAAAATTTGTCCCGCTTGTTCATCGAATAAAAGATGATAATCTCGGAAATGATCTCCTGACATATGCCAATGAAAGCTCTTTGTCTTTACATATAGAGCAAAGGCATCGGCAACTAGAGGATTAATACTCTTACAGATTTCTTGACAGCCCCTTAAGTCATTTGGGGTTGCTAACTTTGAGGGTATTGTTTTTTTACTCATTTTAACTCCTTAACATAATACTTTGGATCATTAGCTCTTCCATCAATATGATAGAAGAAGCATCCATCTTCTAGATCACCATATAAATAAGTACCAAATTTTAAATGGATCGCATTTATTTCACTTGAAGTCTTATTTAACAGGGCTTTTTTAAAATTCTTATGAACATGATCTTCCATATAGTTGTTTTTACACATTGGCATAATAAAAAAATTATAATAATCTACATGCGCTATATGAGCATGATCAGACCAGCCATAAGCTCTTGTTAAAGGAATTAAGCTTTTTCCTTCAACATAATTATCTAAAGGGCCAAAGCAAGAGCTTTGTATATCTCCTTTAAGAGAAGAGTTAAACTTACCACTAAAATGAATCCATTTGATGTTTTTATTAGCAAGCATAGAACTTAAACAAGCATCGAGATTAAATTTTTTTGTAAAACACATATCGTGTTGATGAATGAAAACAAAAGGGGTTGTTACGTATTTTAACGCTAGACGAATGGTGCCAGAGAGTTGGACCCATTCTTCACAAAATACAAGCTCTGTATTAGCAAAGATCGGATCAGTTTCCTGAAGAAATTGAATTTTTTTCTTATAGAGAACATAATTAGAGCTCCGATTTTTAAACCCAGGGGCTACTCCATCAAAAACAATGATTTTCTTGCTCTTGGCTAGAGTAGGATTTATAAACAAACTTGCCTGGGCAAGATAGAGATGTTCATCAGAGGGAACTGTGCAAATAGGATGAGTGGTTGTAATAACTGTAATAAGCTCTGCAGCTTTATTATTATACACGAATATCTCTTTAATATTTTTTATTTATTCCATATCTAAAATGTATTAAAGAATCAACGACTCTAATCCAAGAAGGAAAAAATAATAATTAGCTGGTACAAAATAACTAGTAACCTCAATGTTGAGTTCAATTAACTAAAAATAGGAAAGATAAGACAAATCTATCGATGATTTTTGGAAGGATTTCAATAAGCAATGGAAACAACTTTTAATTACTAAAGACAAATCCTTTTGATCTTGTTGCTTAAACTGCTATATGAGACAGATCATGTCAACATAGCACTGAAATAGCATAGATTCCATGATTTCTAGTATTTCTTGAGGTAGTGGACTGGTCTTCTAAATAATAATGCAAGGAAGTCATGCTTTGAACATTAAATATACCGGAAAGCGTCGTAAGTACAGCTCTTGGGATAATATCTTCCAAAAGAAAAAAAGTAATCAGTCAGTTTCCCAGATAGATCCCAATCGATTATGTAGACTCATATGAAATGTCCATATCTGTATTATTAATTAGTTATATAAAATCTATTCGCTTTCATAAACAGGGTGGATTTGAAACCCAGCTTGTTTCACGGCAAAGATTAGCTGTACAATAGGCTCCCACATCGCTTGTTTGTCAATATGTAAGAGCACTTGTGTTTTTAATGTATCTTTAGGTAAAAGGCCAAGTTCTTGTTGTTTTTTAAGTTCTAATTGTACGTCTAGAGGACAGGAAATCAGGTATTCATTAAATTCTGTAATCCACTTGTACTCTCCCTTATTATTTATACTCAAATGCACGGTATAGCGCTCTTGAGGGATAGAGCCATCTGTTTTTGTTTGGACTTTGACCAAGCTAATCTCACGGTCAAAAAGACTCGCTCGAGTAACTGCAATCACAGCAAAAACGGCTACGATTAAAAAGAGAAAATCGATCATAGGAGCTAAGTTAAGATGATTATATCTTTTGAGTTCTTCTTCGGGAATTAGGCTCATATGTTTGCACTCTTGTTTTGAACATCAATAAGAGAGGCTATTTGGTGTGTTTCACTCTCTACTAACACCAATGTTTTTACCAGCCTATATTTAGCAGAAGAATGTAAAATCAGCGCAAGGATTGCAACGATTAATCCAACAACTGTGGTCCCTACAGAAACCCCGAGTCCATCAAATAGCATAGAAACGCTTTCTATGGATCGATTGACATCATAAAAAGCATAAAACATACCAAAAACAGTACCTAATAAACCAAGCATAGGGGCAATAATAGCAATATCGTTAAGCAAATTGATTCTTTGCCAAAATGTTGCGGTTACTCTTTTGCCTTCAGCTTTCATGATTTCAACCATCACTGGAAATCCGTAGCGCCTCGAATGAATACCTGTTGCTACTAAATGACAAAATAATGTTTTTTCTTGTTTACAGACTCCTAAAGCTTCGTCAAAATTATGGTGAGTTACTTGAGAACGAAGGGTGTCCACTACAGATTTAGAAACTTTTGTACTATTGCGTAGGGAAGATAGACAGTAGAACCATAAACAAAGAGCAAATGTCGACATTCCAAACAAAAGCATATAAATGAGTGGTGCTCCTAAAAAGGCCTGTTTAAAATCAATTACCATCATCTTTGAAGGGAAGTCAAAAATTGGCGCTTGTAGCTGTATCAATGAGGTCTCGTCTGAGTTTGCTCTGGATGAAGTATCCAATTGAGCATCTTCTTCTAAGGCAATGAGTTGTTCTTTGACATTATTTAATTCCTTATCAAGTAAAGAAAATTCCTGCTCAATAGTTACAAGATCTGAGGTATCAACTTCTGCAGGGTCTGCAAATAACACTCTAAACTGCATTAAACCGATAACTAAAATAGATTTTAATTTCATTTTAGGATAGCTCCTTTAAAATTCCAAAAACACTATGCTTTTAACTTTGTTTTTTAGCTTATCAAGCTAGATTGGAATAGATCAAGAAGAATAAGACAGAGATAGGCAACAAAGTAACAATTAGCTATTATATTTTAATCACATACAGAACTTTTTACGTACTATGAAGCCAATAGATTTAAAATTTCCTTTTTCTTGGGATGAAAGAAAACCTCTAATTTTTGAAAATATTTTATTTGTGCCTCAATATTACATGAATCACAAAGAATGGGGCTTTGTAAACTGGTACAATCCTCAAGTTTTTAAAGACCAATTGCCTATTCATGTTGAATACTGTAGTGGAAATGGCTGTTGGTTGATTGAAAAAGCTAAGAAGCACCCTGAAATCAATTGGATTGCTGTAGAAAAAAAATTTGAAAGAGTGCGTAAAATCTGGTCTAAAATGCGAAATTTAAATCTCTCTAATATGTTGATTGTTTGTGGTGAGGCCCTTACCTTTACAAAAAATTATGTAGCAGATGCAAGCTTTCAGAAAGTCTATATCAATTTCCCTGACCCTTGGCCTAAGGAAAAACATGCAAAAAACCGCCTGTTGCAGGAGCCTTTTCTAATAGAGCTAAGTAAAAAAATTAGGCCACAATCAGAAACTATTGTTGTTACTGATCATCTAGATTATGTAAAACAGACTGTATCTAATGTGAGTTCAAGCAAGAAATGGGACTTTTCTTTGAAAAATCCTTTTTATACCAATCATTGGGAAGACTATGGCTCTTCTTACTTTGAGCAGTTATGGAAAGCAAAAGGCAAACAGATTTATTATTTACCGCTTTTAAATAAAGGTTAAGGAATGCCGTTTTCTAAGGCGAAAAAAATTATTTTACCAGCTGGGTTATCTGCAGATTTAAATTGGAAAACACAAGAACATCTGGCGCTTCAAGAATCTTCTATTCTTTGGTATCTTGATTTTTCTTTTTCCATGATGCATTTTTCTCCTCATGATTTCTTAAAAAACCAATCCCACTTGATTGCAATAGAGCACTTTTGTCAGACAATTTGGAAAGCTTTTAAAAAAAATACGTCTGGGGTAATTCTCTATGAAGGAGGAGCAGATTTTTCTAAAATTTTTCCAAAAGAGCTTTGGTTAGAGTCTTTTCTTAAACGGTATGAGTTAAAAGAGTCTTCTTCTAGCTCTTTAGACTACTACTATGAGTTATATGCTGCTAAATTATTTGCAGAAGTTATGCAAAGACTACTTGTCTTTTTACCAGAAGAGTGCGTTGCATTATTACTGATTGAAGTTAAAGAGCCCCTGGCCTTCTTGGCTCAAAAACTTTCTTTAGAGTGGTTTGAATCATTTATCCTATTAGACTTAAAGAAAAATCAGTTGCCCTTTTTAAATGAGAAAGCACGTTTAGGAATTTGTTTACCTCCTGATTCTCATTGTGGTCAAGAAATGTTAGCTCAGATCAATACTGTTTTAAATGATTTAAAACAGAAGCAGGTAGATTTTAGATGTATTCCTGAAGCTAAATTAAATCATTTCTGGAATGGACTGGATGCCATCTTAGTTTTTTCTAGCACACTATCAAACGAAGGAAAAAGGCAATTACTAGGATTTAGTGCAGCAGGAGGTAGGGTACTTGTAGAAGGTGAGAGTCTCTGCTTGCCTCAAGAAATGTCTATGCTTGATTTTTTACAAATCTTTTAAAGCTTTTAGTTTTCGAAATAGAGTTTGCTCTAGTTGAATATTTTGTAGAAGATATTTAAGAAAGCGCTCTTTTAGAGAATGGTACGTAGATTCATTTAAGCATTTTTTCTCTCCTTCTGCCAAGGCTAGTATGCTAATTGCTTCTGAAAGGCGAATCGAGTGCACTGTATTTAACTCTTGATTTTCAAAACAAAGAGTGGTGCTTTCTAAATGGGTTTTTAATTCCACCAAAGATAAATAACGCTCTTCTATTTGAACCTTTTTAGAGATTTGATATAGGTCGTATAGCCTAGCTACAACGTGAAGATAATCATTGTTTATATTCACGTCTTTTTTATTGCTTATTTCAAAAACATGTTCAGCACATGCCTTAATTTCTTGGTGGAGTAGATTATAATAAAGAAGAGGATGATTACCTTTTGATAACGCCATGTAAATTCGCCTTTTGAATTTAGTATAGCTAATATAAAATTTAGTAATAGAAAATAATCGGAGCAAAGGGATTTGAACCCCTGACCCCCTGCTCCCAAAGCAGGTGCGCTAGCCAAACTGCGCTATGCTCCGATAAAACATAAGATATCTTAAATCATTCATTTTTTTCTTACAATAGAAAAAATATTCATTCTGATGGCTATAGGGAATAGCTTAAGTCTTAAGAAAAAAAATGTTGCAACGATATTCTGAGAAAGGGATAAGAAGTGAAAGTTGTTTGCAAAAAGGACTTTTTAAACACGTTAAACAATTAATAGACTGGAATTAAAGAAAAAAAAATGACATTTCGTAGCTTAAAAATTCTATCTTGTGAGTATACACTCCCTTTTTTTAAACAAATGTATAAAAAAAAACCGCTTTCTGAAAAAAAAAACCGCTTTTCATTTAAAAAAATAGATAAAAAGCTTTACTATACTGTTATTTCTACAAAAGCAAAAAGTGCATTCTACTAGAATGCTAACATAGTATTGTATAGTAGCTGATTTAATGAATATCATTTAAGAGAGTAGAATATGACTTTTTTTCATCATTTACCATCAGTTGCTCAATTACATGATCTTGCTCAAGATTCAATTGATTTAACAAAAGAAGGGGTCTTAACAGCTAAACGTATTGACAGTATGATGATAGAGGCATTAGGACTGAAATTGTTTTATGCAACAGAAAAAGTAAGTGAAAAGAATATCGCTGTTTTGTGTCAATTAGCTGAAGAGACACAGGCTGTTAAAAAAATGATAGATATGCAAAATGGGAAGGTTGTTAATTTTATTAAAGGGTTTCCTAATGAAAATAGACCTGCAATGCATACCGCAGTGCGAGATTTTTTTGAACAATGCAACACTTCCTCAGAAGCAAAACAAGCCACAGAATTGGGGTATAAGGAATTAGAAAAACTCCGTTCTTTTTTAGATACGATTGAGAAAAAATCTCAAATAACAACAGTTATTCAAATTGGGATTGGTGGTTCAGACCTAGGACCTGAAGCCATTTATTTAGCTTTAGAAGCTTTTCATAAGCTAGATCGTAAAGTATATTTCTTATCTAACATTGATCCAGATGAAGGTGCTCGTATTTTTCAACAAGTCGATTTAGAAAAAACCCTTGTTGTTGTTGTTTCTAAGTCAGGAACTACTTTAGAAACTATGACAAATGAGCGATTTGCAAGAGATAAGTTTAAGCAAGCAGGACTCACTACAAAGCATCATTTTGTATCTGTAACAGGTAAGGGAAGTCCAATGGATAACAAAGAGCAATATATGGATTGTTTTTATATCTGGGATTATATTGGAGGCCGTTATTCTGTTACTTCTATGGTAGGTGCTTTTATTTTAGCATTTGCCTTGGGAATGGACCGGTTTTTAGACTTTTTAAAAGGAGCAAATGCTATGGACAAAGTAGCACTTCGCTCAGATCCTTATACAAATTTGCCTCTCATGTCTGCTTTATTGGGGATTTGGAACCATAATTTTCTAGGATTTCCTAATGTTGCAGTAATTCCCTATTCACAAGCCTTGTCTCGTTTTCCAGCTCATCTCCAGCAGCTAGATATGGAATCCAACGGGAAAAGCATTGATAAAGAAGGGCATTTTGTTGAATATGATACAGGCCCTATTATTTGGGGAGAATCTGGTACAAATAGCCAACATTCTTTTTTCCAATCTATTCATCAAGGTACAACGGTGGTTCCTATTGAATTTATTGGATTTAAAGAGAGCCAATATAAAGAAGACATTTTCTATCAACAAACAACCTCTCAAGAAAAACTATTAGCGAATTTATTTGCTCAATCAATAGCGCTTGCCGTTGGGCAAAAAAGCGATAATCCGAATACCTTTTTTTCTGGAAATCGCCCTAATCGTATTTTATTAGCTGATAAATTAGACCCTTTTACTATGGGGACTATTTTAGCTTTTTATGAACATAAGGTTGTTTTTCAGGGTTTCATTTGGAACATCAACTCTTTTGATCAAGAAGGTGTACAACTTGGCAAAAATCTAGCCTCAAAAATACTCGAGCAATTTTCCCTTCAAAGACAGGGCAGATCTGCGGATGCAAAAGGCTTTCCTTTAGGAGTTGCTTATCTAGAGCATTTATCTTTTGGATCTTAAAACTCCTTGAGAATATGCTGATCATAACTATGAGCAAAAAACTGAAAAGTGTTTAGCAGAACATTTTGATTGGAACAAGTTTAAACCAAAAGATTACTGAAATAGAATAGCTCCTTTTTCTATCCAAAAAGAGCAGATTGTATCTGGAAATTTGTCTTTAATTACATTTGCTGAGCAGATAAACACCTGTTTAAATCGACTAAAACAGGTAATGAGATTTTCTTGTCGCTCAGGATCTAGTTGCATTCCAAAGTCATCGATGCAGAAAAGGGGAGAATATCCTATTTTCTGCTGCAGCCAATTCCATTGAGCAAGTTTTAAAGCATATATTAAAGAGCGTTTCTGTCCTTCGCTGGAGAAATTCTTGGCTTGTCTACCGGATAGCAAAAAAAGAAGATCATCTCGGTGAGGTCCTAGAGAGGTTGCTTTTAAAAGCATATCTTTACGTCGATTTTTTTCCCACTTCAGCGGATCTTTCTTTGTAAGGGAAGATTGGTAATAAATATCTAAAAGGTCTTTTTTATTAGAGAGTAAAGATAACCATTCTGCAGCGGGTTCTAACAAATAAGAACTCAACTCTGTTCTTTTATCTATAAGATATAAGGCTGAAGGGAACATAATTTGCTCCCATGCTGATAGGGTTTGTATCTCTTGCATGCGCAAGGCATGGTTTCTTTGTTTCATCGCCTTGTAATATCTGCTCAAGTGATATAGGTATAAGGGATCTGCTTGTGAGAGGTAAATATCTAAAAAGCGTCTTCTTTCATGGGGTGTTCCTATGATTAAAGCAAGATCATTAGGGTAGGATAAAACAGAAGGGAGGATCCCTATAATATTTGTTAGTTTTGGGTAGTTTGTGTGATTGTATTGGATGCGTTTAGTAGTTTCATCGTAATAGACCTGTAATTTTTGCGGAAGTTCATCTTTGATAAAATGAGCTTCAAGATAAAAGTACTGCTGACCTTCTCTGATAAGATCTCTTAAATTATGAGTTCTAAAAGAACGACCGGTGCTTAAAAAGTAAATAGCTTCTAAAATACTTGTTTTTCCCTGGCTGTTATTTCCATAAATCAGATTAATCAAAGCAGAAAAATGAAAATCTGCTTCCTTGTAATTACGAAAATTACGCAGAATAAGGTGTTTTAGATACATTACACTTCTAAGCGCATAGGCATAATAACAAACTGAGCAGAGGTGGAGTCAGTGATTAGCCCTGGGTTATAAGGATCACTAATGCTAAAATGTACCGATTCGTCTTTACTATGCCGCAGCATATCTAGAAAATAGTTAGGATTAAAAGCGACCTCCAGTTTTTCTCCTCCATAATTGACAGGCATATGCACTTTGCCCTCACCAATAGACCCGCTCATAGCAGATAGATGCAATTCTCCTCTTGTAAAAGTGAAGCGCACAGAATTGCTACTTTCTGAAGTAAATAAAGAAACCTGCCTTAGTAAAGAGATCAATTCATCGCGATTTAAAGCAATAGGGTTTGCAATTTGTTCAGGAATAACACGGCTAACATCTGGATATTGACCTGAGAGCAACTTAGTAATAAGAGTAGTCGATTTAAACTCAACAGCGATCTTATCAGACATAAGAGTTAAGACAACAGGATCATCCTCTTTATTATCAAGCAGGCGAATCATTTCTTCAATAGCTTTTAAAGGGATAATGTAAGAATTTGAACCAGAAGAAGTTTTATCAATTTTTACATTATTTTTTGCTAAGCGCTTTCCGTCTGTTCCAATAAAAACAATAGTATTTTCTATGCTTTGCAAAAGAATTCCATTAAGCGCGTGTTTACTATCATCACGAGCCGCTGCAAACGAGGTGCGTGACAGAAGGTGGCTTAATTGAGAGGATGGTAGGGTTAGCTGTATTCCTTCTGATAGATTAGGAAATTTAGGAAATTCATCTTTATGCATTCCCTGAATTCTAAAATGAGAACTCCCAGCATTTACTAAAGCTACTTCTGAAGAAAGAGCGTGGATTTCTACCTGTACAGCAGTTAGCTCGCGAATTAATTGAAAAAATTTCTTTGCAGGAAGTGTAATAGCTCCTTCCTCTAAAACTTTTGCTTCTACATAAGCTCGTACACTTACAGTAAGATCTGTTACGCTTAAGATGAGCTGGTCATCGATAGCCTCTATCAAAATATTAGATAAAATAGAAATGGTTGGTTTTACAGGGACTATGCTTTGGATCTTACCAACTAGATTGACAAGCTCTATTCGGGTAATAATGACTTTCATGATATACTTCTCCTTAACTTAAGATATAAGCATAGTGAAAAAGGGGAAATCAGTCTATGCGATTACGCATTGCTTGTTGAATTGTTTTTGTATGTTCTTTTTCTTTTAGCGCTTGTCTCTTATCATAATTCTTTTTACCCCTTGCACAAGCAACTTTAACTTTAACAAATCCATTTTTTAGATACATAGAAAGAGGGATTAGGGTAAATCCTTTTTCTTGAGATAAGTTTTTTAATCTTATGATTTCTCTTTTATGTAAAAGTAAAAATCTATCTCGTTTATCTTCGTGGTTGAAGATATTTCCAAAGCGGTAGGGGGCAATGGAAGCATTTTTCAAAAGAACTTTTCCTTGTTGAGATATTAAGATATAAGCTTCTTGAAGACTGCCTCCATGATTACGTAAAGATTTTACTTCTGTACCAGATAAAATAATACCAGCTTCAAATGTTTCTATGATTTCATAGTCATAAAAGGCGCGCTTATTAGAAACAAGTTCTGATTCTTTATGTTTTGACATGTTTATCCAAGGAAATCTTTTCCATATTCTGTTACACGAAAACAACGATGATTTTGATAACTACCTAATTCTATAATTCCTAATTCAGATAACCATTCTAAAATAATTGCTTCAATCAAAATAAGTTCTCTAGAATTATAAAAAGGAAGTGTATATTTCCAGTTTTTGCCTTGTTTTTTTAAGATAACGCTAGATTCTTCACTTAAAGTAGTAGTCATGCCTTTAAGAAAATCTTCAAATAAAACCCATTCGAAATAAGCCACTCTTAAAACGCTTTTTTCTATATCTCTTAAAACCCTCTCGTTAAATGAGCCGATCATTTCTGGCGCATAAGAATGACGATACAATAATAGAGATTTTTGAGGGTTAGTTAAAGTAAACCACTCATGAGCTTTATCTAATAAAGAAAAGCTTTTATCTTTAAAAGAAGCTAAATTTAATAACTCCATTTTATCTAATAAGCGTTTAATGTACTTTACATGACTTTTATTTGTTGTATTTAGGTTCAAACAATTGGCCAGTTCAAGTATATCTTTATAGAAAAAGGGTTGTTTTTTTGCTAAAGACAAAAGAAAAGTAATATCTTCAAGAAAAGAAAAATCTCGCATGCTTTCTCTTTTAACAGAGTTTGCGCAAAGTATGGGAGGTTGTGTTTTACGTAAAAAAAGTAAGTAATCCTTCCATTCCTGAAAAAATGTAATTACCTCTACCCATTTACAATCTATTTTTTTATAGGTTAAACAACATAAGAAATGAAATTCTAATAAGAGTGCGATGGTTTGAAATTGCCCCTGAGAAAGGGAATATTTATCCATCAGATCGCTTGCATAAAGCATGTATTCAGGTGCTTTTAAAAGGTCTTTTGTTATTTCTTCCATAATAGGATCTGGAAACTGTAGAGCTGATAAATAGCGTTGAAATATCTGAGGGGTTAATAAGTATTTCTCTACAATAGAATCAAAAATGCGGTCAGAAGTTCGAGAAATGTTATACCAAACAGGTAGAGTATGAATAGGGACTTTTCTCAGTAATCCTTGTAGGAATTCCATGCCAGGTTTAAAACCGGGCTCAAATGCGGTTATTCTAGCTGCAAAATACTTGCGCTTTTCCTTATCAACGGTGATCACAGAGCCATTTAAAGAGAGTAATCCACTTTTAATAAACTTCTTGATGCTAGTTATTAATTCTTTTTCTTCACAGCTCAAAGATTGGCTTAAATCTTGAAAAGCTATTTTTAAAGGACTGTATAGAATTTCCTGTAAAAGTTCTAAATCAAGGGCAGATAGTTGAGAGATCAACAGCCTGTTTTCAATATCTTGCTTGTAGTTGTAATCCTCCAAGCAAATTTTGTTTTTTTTAATCAAACTAATTTCTAGCATGCTTTTAGAACCTATTGTATAAGTCTTGAAAAGACAACGAAGATAGTACTAGATTGTTTGATTTGTAGCAAGGAAGGATATTAATATTTAATAAACTTAAAATAAACAACTTATGTATAAAGCCCAAAGACTGGACAAAAGATAAGGATTCGCGTTAAGCTTATATGTTAAATTATTGGGCGGGACTATGACAAAAAAAAACTATGACCATGAAGCAATTGAAGAAAAGTGGCAAAAAATCTGGGAAGAAAAACAGCTATTTCGATCTGAGACAGATACTAGCAAACCTAAGTACTATATCTTAGATATGTTTCCCTATCCTTCTGGATCAGGGCTACATGTAGGCCATGTAACAGGATATACGGCAACAGATACAATTGCGCGCTATAAAAGGCAAAAAGGGTTTAATGTACTACACCCTATGGGCTGGGACAGCTTTGGTTTACCAGCAGAGCAATACGCTATTCGTACAGGGACCCATCCAGCAAGCACCACGCAAAATAATATTAACACTTACAGGCGGCAGCTTAAAAAGCTGGGATTTAGCTACGATTGGAACAGAGAAATTACCACAAGTGATCCTAAATACTATAAATGGACGCAATGGCTTTTTACTCAATTATATAATAAAGGACTAGCTTATGAAGCAGAGGTTCTGGTCAATTTCTGTCCCGCTTTAGGAACTGTTTTAGCTAATGAAGAAGTAGAAAGTGGTAAAGCCAAAGAAGGAGGCTATCCGATTGAAAGACGTCCTTTGCGCCAATGGATGCTCAAGATTACCTCTTATGCGGATCGTTTGCTTAAAGACTTAGAACTAGTAGATTGGCCAGAGCATTTAAAAAAGTTACAGGTTAATTGGATTGGGCGTAGTGAAGGCGCAAAAATTCACTTTGAAGAAGTACAAACAGAACAAATAATCACTGTATTTACTACTCGTCCCGACACGTTATTTGGTGTGACTTACTTAGTACTGTCTCCAGAGCATCCCCTTGTTTCCTTAATTACAACAGAGTCCTGCCGTAAACAAGTTCAGAAGTATTGCAAAGAGATCTCTGGGAAAAGCGATTTGGAAAGAACAGAGCTTAATAAAGAGAAAACAGGTGTATGGACAGGTGCTTATGCTAAACATCCTATTACCGATCAAGATATTCCCATTTGGATCTCAGACTATGTGTTAATGGGGTATGGAACAGGAGCTGTCATGGCCGTTCCTTCTCATGATGAAAGAGATTTTTCTTTTGCTAAAACCTTTCTTTTACCCATTACTGCTGTTATCATTCCTAATGAAACTGATCGAGATGTACAATCTGGTAAACTTTGTTGGACAGAAGAAGGGATATATATTAATAGCTTTTCAGGTTCTTTAAATTTACATGGTTTAGATTTACAAGCAGCAAAGCAAGCAGTAATTCATTGGTTAGAAAGTCAAGGGAAAGGGGAAAAAACCGTTACTTATAAATTACGCGATTGGTTATTTTCTCGTCAGCGTTATTGGGGTGAACCCTTTCCCATTCTTCGCTTTTCCGATGGTACTAGGCGAGTTCTAGATTTAGATGAACTGCCTTTGTGCCCCCCTGAGTTAAAAGATTTTAAGCCAGCTTCTACTGGAGAAAGCCCTCTTTCTAAAGTTAAAGATTGGGTGCATATTACAGACTCTAAAACACATCAAAAAGCTCAAAGAGAAACTAATACTATGCCGCAGTGGGCAGGGTCTTGTTGGTACTATTTACGTTTTTGTGACCCTCACAACTCAGATAAACCATGGAGTGAAGAAGCAGAAAAATATTGGATGCCAGTGGATTTATATGTAGGAGGAATAGAGCATGCAGTGCTTCATCTTTTGTATGCACGTTTTTGGCATAAGGTATTTTATGACTGTGGCCTTGTTAGCACGCTTGAGCCGTTTCAAACCCTGCGTAATCAAGGTCTTATTTCAGCTAGGTCTTATCAGCTAAGTCAAGGTGGTTATGTAGCACCAGAAGATGTATGCGAAGAAAATGGTAGGTTTTTTAAACTAGATACTAAAGAACCACTAAACCTCCAAGTAGAAAAGATGTCTAAATCAAAACTCAATGGTGTAACACCAGACCATATCATTTGTGAGTATGGAGCTGATTCCCTTCGCCTCTATGAGATGTTTATGGGCCCGTTTGATAAAGAAAAACTCTGGAACAGCAATGCTGTGAATGGGTGTTACCGCTTTTTAAATCGCTTTTATGAATTGGTCACCTCAAATAAAGTTTGTGAAAAAGGTGTGGCGGAAGGATTGAAGTTATCGCATCGTTTGGTCTATCAGGTTGAAAAAGAGATAGAAGCCATGCAGTTCAATACAGCTATTGCTAAAATGATGGAATTTATCAATGCTTTTTCACTACTTGCTTCTTATCCTAAACAAGCATTAAAAATGGCTATTCAAGTGCTGTATCCCTTTGCACCTCATATTGCAGAAGAGTTATGGGAATATTTAGGCGAAACAAAAAGCTTGACTTATCAACCATTTCCTGCTTTTGATGTAAACTATCTAATAGAAGAAACAGTATTGTACGTAGTACAAATAAATGGTAAGGTAAGAGGAAAATGGTCTTTACCTAAAGAACAAACTAAAGAAGAGCTGCTGTCTTTTTTACAAACACAACCGCAGATCACAAAATATTTACATAAACCGATTACTAAAGTAATCTTTGTTCCTAATAAATTGATTAACCTTGTGTGCGATGTTTAGTTTTTTTTATAATATCTGTCTTATGTTACTAGGGCTACTTGTAATGCCTAAGTTCCTCCTTTCCTGGAATAAGTACAAGGGAACGATTTTATACAGATTAGGACTAAAATCTCCTAATCTGCAACTCTCTTCTGTACATGTAATTTGGATTCATGCTGTATCAGCAGGGGAGACAAAAGCCGCTATTGCTTTAGTAGCTCAGCTGCAACAAACCTTTCCTGACGCACAAATTGTGATTTCCAATACCACTCGCACAGGACATATGGAAGCTAAAAAAAGTTTGCCTCAAGCAAAAGCTCATATTTTCCTTCCCTTGGATTTTTCATGGATTATGTCCGTCTTAGTAAAACAAATATCTCCCAGAGCCCTTTTCTTGGTAGAAGGTGATTTTTGGTTTCACCTAGTTTACCATGTAAAAAAAATAGGCGGAAAAGTTGTACTAGTAAATGGAAAAATATCAGAGCGCTCTTATAAAAGGTTTCGGTTTTTTCCCTTTTTTACACGAAGGCTATTTTCTTTATTTGACCTTTTTTTAGTGCAAAATGATACCTATTTTAAGAGATTTTCCCATCTTGTTGATACCCATAAAATCCACATAACAGGTAATCTCAAATGGGATGTTACCCCAGATCTTTTATCTCTTTCTCAAAAAAACGACTTAAAAACCCAACTAAAATTAGCTAATAAGACAATCATCTTAGCTTCAACGCATGATCCAGAAGAGAAATGGTTACTTGAAAAACTAGATATACTTTGGCAGTTATTTCCCACTTTAAAAGTATTGATAGCCCCTCGGCATCCTGAACGCTTTCAAAACGTGAGTTCTTTACTACAAAAAAAAAACTACTCTTACGCTCTCTCATCTAATCCCTCCCAAATCACAGGAGATGAGCAGGTGATTTTAATTGATCAAATGGGGCAGCTTATCAAGTTATATCAAATAGTTGACCTTGCCATTGTAGGAGGAAGTTTTATTACCCATATCGGAGGCCATAATATTTTTGAACCCGTATCGGTTGGAACACCTGTGCTTTTTGGGCCATATATGCATACGCAAAAAGATTTACAGAAACAAATCCTACAATCCCAATCAGGATTGGAGATTACTTTAGATAGCCTAGTTGAAATAATCTCCAAATTATTATCTTTCCCTTTATCTGTTTTTTCTCAAAATAGCTCTCCTATCCAAGGAGCGGCTAAGAAAACTATCGACCTTTTGCAAAATGTTGTTGAGCTAAAAGCTTAAGAGAGTTAAACTCATACTTTCTTTATCGCGGGGTGGAGCAGTGGTTAGCTCGTTGGGCTCATAACCCAAAGGCCGGAGGTTCGAATCCTTCCCCCGCTATTTTTTTTGGCGGCATAGCTCAGCTGGTTAGAGCGGCGGAATCATAATCCGTAGGTCGTTGGTTCGAGCCCGACTGCCGCTATTCTGCTGATATATTTCAACTTTTTCTCTGGGTTTAATCGAAAATCTAACAAAACCATATTAAAAAAATAAATTTCAGAAGAAGGAAGCTGACTTACGACAATTAGCACATCATCTTTGCTTATAATAAATCAGCTTTTAATCTTGACTTTTCTGCACTTCTCGTAATTTTAGATATTTGTAAAAGGTGGTATGTCCGTTATAGGCTGAAATAATAAAACCCTCTACTCCTTGCTTTAGACCTTTTTTTAAAAAGTAGCTTTTAAAAAAGGCAAAAGAGCCATGGAAAATAGCTTGGACTAAAGAGACTGGTTTAGAGTCTTTTTTCTGAGAAGCAAAAAGATCTGAGTAGACTTGCATTTTTTTTAGAAAGTCATGGATATTTCGATATGGTGTATGAAGAAGGGGATAAGAGAGGGGATGGATTTGCATCTCTTGAGAAGAGATTTTTTCATGAACCATAGAATCAGTAAACTGGGTTTTTTTTCTATGGTATAAACGAATGACAGGATCTGGATACCATCCGCCACAGCTTTTAATCCACTTACCATTAAAAAAATTATGTCGATCTATTTGATAGACAAAGTTAGGATCTAAAGAAGTATTTAGAATTTCTTGAGATAGCTTAGAAGAGAGGACTTCATCGCTATCTAAGGCTAAAATCCAATCGTGAGTGGCTAATTTAGCAGCTTTGTTTCGGGTAGGACCAAATCCGATAAACTCAGATTGGTTTATTTTGACATTAGGAAATTGTTTAGCTATATCTAATGTTGTATCGGTTGAACCTGTATCATAGACTAATACTTCGGGAAAACCTCGTACAGAAGAGAGCGTATCTTCTAGAGTTTCTTGAGAATTTTTTGTAAGAACAGTTACTGTAATCATATTAAAATTACTAGATTTAAGTGTTGTATGTATGTTAGAGTTTTTTGCTTGTAAAAGCAAATTTTAAATAAAAAAAGGTTTTTAGCATGTCTATAAAAAATGCATATACTTTTGATGATATAGCGCTTGTTCCGCAATTCAATAATGTTCCTTCTCGTACAGAGCCTTCTTTAGAGACATGGTTAACTAAAAAACTTAAGATGTCACAGCCTATCTTATGTTCTAATATGGATACAACAATAGGAGAGTCACTAGCTCCTATTTTATTACAAGAAGGGTCTATACCTATTTTTCATCGCTTTGTAAGTTTTAAAACACAAAAGCACTGGGTTGATAAGTATACAGATAAAATATTTATCTCTTGTGGAATTCAAAATATTGACCAAACAAGACAATTACTTGATTTAGGAGCAGCTGGTGTATGTATTGATGTAGCGCATGGTCACTCCGATAGGATGTTCTATTTTATTCAAGAGCTCAAACGCAGGCATCCAGATAAAGAGGTAATAGCAGGGAATGTGTGCACCGCTATGGCATACCATGATCTGGTTAACGCAGGTGCTGATGCAGTAAAAGTAGGTGTTGGTCCAGGTGCTGCTTGTACAACCCGTATGGTAACTGGTTTTGGAGTGCCTCAGTTTACAGCGATTTATGATTGTGCAAAAATTGCGGAAAAGCTCCGTGTCCCTTTGATTGCAGATGGTGGAATTCGAAATAGCCGGGATTTAGTTCTTGCTTTAGCAGCAGGCGCCAGTACTGTTATGGTTGGAAAGTTATTTGCTATGACCGAAGAGAGTGCAGCTCCCAAGCGCGACTCTAAAAATGGAAGAGAAGCTAAATTTAGAGGTCAGGCTAGTGTGGATTTTCAAACGGACTTTTACGGAGGACTAAAAGATAAAACGGTTGCTGAAGGGATCGACTTCTGGGGCCCTGTTAGTGGATCTGCTAAAGAGTTAATGGATTCTCTTTTAGGAGGCTTGCGTAGCGGGTTAACCTATGGGGGAGCTCGCAATATTAAAGAATTGCAGCGCAAGGCTGAGTTTGTAGCGGTCACAGCTAATTATCTAGGGGAAAGTCATCCTAGACCTGTTTGTCTTTCTTAAAAAATTTTTAAGGAGGAAGTTTTTTATTAGTAAAAAAGCTTCTGTGCTTTAAATCATTACCTGATATTATCTTGAGTGGTTTAAAATTTAAGATATTTCGAAACATATGCAATTGAAACAAGCACTTAATAAATTTTCTAAAACAGAGCGCCTGTTTATTATTGGTGCTATGCTGTGTGGATTTTTTATTTTAGCCGATTATTCTATTATTTATCCTGTAAGTAATTCTTTATTTATTTCTACTTATGGTACCCATTTCTTCCCTTATGCTTGGCTAGTATCCATTCCTTTAAATCTACTACTTGTTGGTTTGTATAATAAATATTTACCTAAATTTGGCTGTTTAAAAACCTATTTGATAGTAGCAGGCAGCATTGTAA
>JAUPVT010000044.1 GCA_030916885.1 Chlamydiota bacterium | reverse complement strand
CTCCATTTTAGCAGCCTGTGTACGCCCATCTGTATCAAGTAGAGTATGCTCCCTAGTTTTATCAAGGATAGTTTCATCAAGCGCTCCATCAATTCTTTGAAAACTTATTTTATCTAATTTACTTTCTAAAAAGCTCATCAAATGATTGTCAATTGGTGAAGGAGCATATAAAACCTCCATACCTTTTTCTTGATATAGATCAAGAATATGGCTATGAGAATACTCTTGAGAAACATAGAAAATCTTATCTTCATGAGAAGAGCGATTACGCTCTATGTATTCTTCTACTGTTGTCCATTCTTTGTTTGTTTGTTGCCAAATAAGTAAGCTTTTAAGTCGCTCATACCATTTATCATCTTGTAAAATTCCTAGTTTTATAATCCACTCAATATCTGGCCATGTTTGGATAAACTGCTCACGGTTAGTATTATATAAAGAGAGTAGGCGATCACTTACTTTTTTAGAGATATGTTGAGATAGTTGCCGTACTGTACGGTCGACTTGTAGTGTGCTACGCGATACATTTAAAGGGATATCAGGGCTATCAATAGCTCCTCTTAATACCATTAGGTAGTCTGGTAAAACGTCTTTACAGTTGTCTGATACATAAACCCGATTACAAAAAAGCTTAATAGTATTTTGATTCCAGTCAAAGCGACCTGTAATTTTAGGAAAGTAGAGGATCCCTTTTAGATTAAACGGATAATCCACATTTAGATGAATCCAAAAGATCGGATCTGGCTCTAGAGGATAGAGTTGATGATAGAAATCGATATATTCTTTATCTGTGCAGTCAGTAGAGTTTTTCAACCAAAGAGGATCTTTAGCATTGATTTGCTTGTCATTTAGGTAAATAGGAACTGGTAAAAATGAACAGTACTTTTGCAAGAGAGTGTTTATTCTTGTCTCTTCTAAAAATTCTTCCGCTTCTGAGGACACATGTAATGTAATCGTAGTTCCTCTAGATGTCCTAGTTCCTTTTTCTAATTCATACGAGGAAGAACCATTACAAGACCAAAGAGCCGGCTCTGTTTCTGGAAAGTAAGAGAGAGAATCAATACTAACCTTATCTGCAACCATATAGGCGGAGTAAAATCCAAGTCCAAAATGTCCAATAATCTGATCTTGTTCTTTTTCGGTTTTATATTTGCTTAAAAACTCTTTTGCTCCTGAAAAGGCAAGCTGTGCAATATATTTTTCTATTTCCTCTGCACTCATGCCAAGGCCAGTGTCGCTAAAAGTCAGGGTTTTTTTTTCTTTATCGATTGTTAGATCAATCCGAAAGGAGCTATCTTCAATAGAGAGTTTTTCATGGTCTTTTAATACTTTGCATTTATGAATAGCATCACATCCATTAGAAATAAGCTCTCGAAGAAAAATTTCTTTATCTGAATAGAGCCACTGTTTAATGATTGGTAGAATATTTTCTGTATCAATTTTTAAATTGCCTCGTTTCATTATATACCTCCTTTAATCGTATTATTTAGATGGAATACGACAATAGTTTGAGAACAAATTAATATCAATTAATTTAGCTTCCTCTAAAACGATCAGTAAGATCGCAAGGGGAGCTAGCCATCGAATCATAAAAAACCAGATAGACACAATTTTATCAAACTTTGATCCTTTAAGAAACTCTTCATAGACAGTTTGACGCCGCATGATCCAACCGATAAAAAGGGTAGTGAATAAGGCGCTGAGAAGAAGCATCCAATTACCTGTTACGTAATCTAAGGTTTCAAAAAATGTTCGTCCATACATACTTTTCCAATTAGCAAAAAGAAAGCCTGATCCAGATAGAGCAGAAGGAATGGCAAATAGGAAAACTGCAGAGGATGAAATGATAACAGCTTTGATTCTCTGCCAATTAAATAATTCCATGAGATTGGCGACTAACACTTCAAACAAAGAAATAGATGAAGTAAGGGAGGTAAAAACCAATAAAACAAAGAAAATTGTGGAAATAACCAAGCTTCCTGGGAGTTTAGCAAAGAGAATAGGCAGGGTTTTAAATACTAATCCAGCACCTACTTGTGGCTCTATCCCAAAAGTAAAAATAATCGGGAAGATCATCATAGCAGACATTAAAGATACTAAAACTGTCATACCGCTGACAATCAAGCCGGTTTTTGCAATGTTTTCAGAGGGTAACATATAGCTACCATAGGTTAGAATAATGCCTAATCCAACACTTAAAGTAAAAAATGACATACCAAGTGCATGAAGTACGCTAGAAGCAGAAAATGTGGAACAATCAGGATAAAAGACAAAACGGAAAGCCTGTCCAAATCCATCCAGTGTTATACTAAAGATAAAAAGACTGATTAAAATACACATGAGAGCAGGGGTAAGAAGCCGGCTCCAATGCTCAATTCCTTTTCGGACTCCACCACATACAACACCGATATTAAATAGTAAAAAAATAAAGGTCCAAAATAGATTAATATCGCCGGATGCCTGCAATGTATCAAATACCGATCTGATTTGCTCTGGAGTTTTTCCCTCTGTAAATTTAGTAAGAGATAAAAAGATATAGTTAACACACCAACCTGAAACTACACAATAATAGGAAAGAATTAAAAAAGTAGTTAGTACGGTTAGCCAGCCTAGTAATTTCCAGTTAGGGGATTCATTACTTAGTTTAGAGAATGCCCCTACTGCACTTAGTTGAGAGGAGCGCCCAATCACAAGCTCTCCAATAAACACAGGAAGCGCAATGAAGAAGGTAAACACTAGATAGAGCAGGACGAATAAACCCCCTCCATTTTGCCCCGTTACATAAGGGAAACGCCAGAGGCTTCCAAGACCAATTGCTGAGCCAGCTGTAGCTAAAATGAAGCCAATTCTTGAGCCCCAATGTTCTCTCACCTGTTTCATATTCTTCCTGTATGTATTTTTAAAATAAAGGCAAATAAGTATCTCTTTTCATAGATTAGACGTCAAGTATTGAGGCAAATTGATTCAATCGGTTATCTTAAAAAAAGATTATAAGAAGGATCTATGCGTATTTTTGTTTCTCAATTAAATCCAATCATTGGTGATTTAGAAGGCAATACAAAAAAAATACTTTATGCTTTAGAGCAGGCTCGTTTAAGCAACGCAGAGCTTGTTCTCTTCTCAGAACTTATTTTGTCTGGCTATCCTCCAGAGGACTTGTTATTACAAAGGACTTTTATAGAAGCGCATTCTTATTATTTGGAGCAGATCATTGAAGCATCTTCTGGTTTAATTGTGATTTTAGGGTTAGTTCGTCAAAATAAAGGAAAGGCAGAAAAATCTCTGATTAATAGTGCTGCAGTTATTTATGATAGGAAACTTGTAGGCTTTCAAGATAAACAACTCCTTCCTACCTACGATGTCTTTGATGAGAGACGTTATTTTGAACCGGGCTCAAAAACCTGTATTTGGCCATTGAAGGGTAAAAGAATAGGGATTTTGATTTGCGAGGATATGTGGCAACATTCAATAAACACTTATACACACGATCCTGTATTGGATCTAGCTGATTTGCAACCAGATCTTGTCCTTAACTTATCAGCTTCTCCTTATGGGTTTCAAAAATTAGAAACCCGTATTGAAGTATGTCTTTCTTGTGCACGCACATTGAGATGTCCTGTTGTGCTTTGCTGTCAAGTGGGAGCTAATGATCAGCTTGTGTTTGCAGGCTACAGTACCTATGTAAATAAGCAAGCTAAACTGCAACAATTAGCAAAAGGATTTAAAGAAGATACAATGCTCCTTGATACAGAATCTGTATCTACACCCTATGCTTTTACTCCTGACTCGTTCGAAGATTTATATCAGGCACTTGTATTGGGTGTGAGGGATTACTTTGTTAAGTTGGGTTTTAAAAAAGCTTGTCTGGGGATATCGGGTGGAATTGATTCTGCTTTGGCAGCTTGCATCGCAGTCGATGCATTAGGCAGAGAAAATGTATTAGGCATTACAATGTCTTCTCGCTATAGCTCAAAGCAAAGTTTTTTGGATGCTATACAATTAGCAAAAAACTTAAAAATAACGCTAAAAAAAATTTCCATTGAAAAGCCTTTTCAAGCATATCTTGAACTTTTAGAACCTTATTTTGCAGATCAAGAATTTGATACAACCGAGGAGAATTTACAAGCTCGTATTAGAGGGTCAATTCTAATGGCTTTTTCCAATAAGTTTGGCTACTTAGTTTTAAGTACAGGTAATAAAAGTGAAATGGCAATGGGTTATTGCACTCTATATGGAGATATGTGCGGAGGGTTAAGCGTATTATCAGATGTGACTAAACAGCAGGTATATATCTTAGCCAATCTACATAAGCAACGCATTCCTAAATCTACTTTAAAAAAACCTCCTTCAGCTGAGCTTAAGGACAATCAATTAGATAGTGACTCTCTTCCTCCTTATGATATTATAGATCAAATATTAAAAGGGTATATGGAAGAACATTTTTCTCCTGAAGAGATTTCCCATCAATATCAAATACCACTTGATCTGGTAAAGCAATTGATTAAAAGAATCCACAATGCAGAGTATAAACGTCAGCAAGCGGCTCCTGGAATTCGCGTGAGCCATAGGGCTTTTCAATCAGGAAGGCGATTTCCTATTGTGCAAAAATGGGTTTAAGTTTCATCCCAAGCAAAAGACAGAATGGGTTTTAAATTATTTAACCCATGTTTAAGAGCAAGCAGGCGATCAAAGCCTAAGGCTACTCCACAGCAAGAAGGAAGCTTGAGATCTTGGATAAACTTTTCATCGATAGGAAGAGATTCTTTTCCCATTAAAAGGCGATTTTGGTTAGCTTCTTCGATACGTAGTTTATTTTCTTGTGGGTCGGTTAATTCTTGATACCCATTAGCTATTTCTACCGTTTTATAATACACCTCAAAACGACATGCTACGAGTTTTTGATTGACTAAACGGGTTTTGGCAAGCGCTGCTTGTTCTTTGGGAAAATCGGTAATCACAGTCAGATCATGAGGATCCAAAGTGGGCTCAACCACAGAGCTCATCACTAATTGAATTAAAGAATCCCTATCCCAATTTGTATCGGATATCTGAATCTTATGAGCTTTTAAACACGTAAATAACTCTTGCATATCGCATATGTCACAATCAATTTTTGTAGCTTTGGTGAAAGCTTCTTGATAGGTATAAGTATGAATAGGAAGAGTACCTAAGGCCATCTGCAATAGATCTAAAGTTTCTCTAATAATTTGCTCTAAGGACCAGTCTATTCGATACCACTCCAGCATGGTGAATTCTGGGTTATGCCATCTACCAAATTCATGATCTCGAAATACGTGACTGAGTTGATAGATATCTTTAATACCATAAGATAGCAGCCGTTTCATGCGGTATTCTGGCGAGGTATGCAAGTAGCCTATTTTATTATTTAAGTAAACCTTCATTACATCGATATGTGGATCTATGGGAGCTGCCAGAGATAACGCAGGACAATCTACTTCTAAGACTTTTCTCTGAAAAAAAAAGTTGCGTATTTTAGCAAATAGATCAGCTCTTGCTAACAATAAAGAGAGATCTTTTTTAGACACGAGCGACGTAGTCTCCTGTACGTGTGTCTATTTTAATCTTTTCTCCTTCTTCAATAAAGATAGGAATTTGCACTTTTGCACCACTCTCTGTAACTGCTGGTTTTAAAACACGACCAGAAGCGGTATCACCACGTGCTCCCGGAGCTGTTTCAATAATACGCATTTCCATGAAAGTAGGGGGGGTAACATCAATTGGTAGTCCTTTATAGAAGGTTACATCATACAAGACCTCTTCAAGTAACCACTGCTGTTTATCCTCTAGTATAGAAAGAGGAATGGTAAATTGTTCAAAGGACTCATCGTCCATAAAAACAACGCCATCAGATTCTTTATATAACATACGCATCTTCAACTCTTCTACGTCTGCTGTTGCAACCTTTTCACCTGATTTAAAAGTTTTTTCTATGACACGACCTGTCATCAAATGCTTGAGTTTAATACGATTGAAAGGTTGCCCTTTCCCCGGTTTAACAAACTCATTGCTAATAACGGTATAGGGTTCTTTTTCGATTTCTACTTTAAAACCACCTCTTAGATCACTTGTGCTATATTGGGCCATTTGATTCCTCTTTTAAAAAGACCATTTTGAATAACAGATGTTTAAAATGCAAGATTTCAAGACTGTTAGAAAATTGGTTTACTTTAAAATCCAAGAAAAAATAAAGCTATAAGGTAGTTGAAATTTTGTTTTTTAAAGCTCTTCCACATTGAATAACACTTATATTATTAAATAAAGATGTTTTCGTTTAATCTAAGTTGTTATTTCTACTTGAGTTATGTAAGCTTAGCTCCACATGTAATTTTTGTAAGCGATCAACCTGTAAAGCTAGACTCGACTGCAATTCTTTTTTCTCTGATAAAAGAGATCTGTGCTCTGATAGAACTGATTGCAAATCAAAACGTATTTTTTGCAATTCACTAGAAACCACAGATAGTTCTTGATGTGTCTCTTGCAAACGGGTGTTCTCCAAACTATACTCTGCTTGCAAACTGGATAGTTGAATAGATGTTTGGACTGCTTTAATTTGTAAATCACTATAACTTTTAAGAACATCTGCTAATTTATCATGACTGCAAGAGATTTGTTGGTGAAGGTGATTGAGCTCTTTGATTTTTTGTAGAGTTGTATCGTTGTTTTGCAAGGATAGCAGTTGTTTAATGATTCTTTTTCCTCCTTCTAATTGATCAGCTTGCTCTGTTGAGGCCTTAGAAACCAATTCCATTAAGTGTTTAGCTACTGTTTGTTGTTTTTCCATAGTTATAGAAAAAGCGTTGAGTTTTTTCTCTGTTTCTTGAATCCCTGCTGTAGTAGGCTTTAGATCTACAAGGGTAACGCGTAAATCTTCGAAGGAATTAAGCAGATCTGTACTGGTTTGACTTAAACAATTTGTATGAATAGTCAGCTTTGTCACCTCTGTTTTTAGATTTTCATTTTCCGCTTTTTGCTCCGTAACTAAAGAGTGTAACTCTTGGTTATGAGTGTCAAAGTCCTGATTTTGTTTTTCTAGGTCTTCAACACATTCTCTCATTTTTTTAAGACTCTCATAGTGGCGTATGAATAAAGTGCCTAGACTACATACTCCGGAGAGCACTGCAAATGCACCGCAAATAAAAACCGTTTGTGTAAAAAAGGTGATCACAGCACAACAGACAGAAATAACGAGACCTGCCAGCATGGTTTTTTCTTTCCAATCAGCTGTTTGCTTTATATTCAAGATTCTTTGGTTAATAGGGGAAAAGATATAATTTGTAGCTGTTTGAATAGATGAAATAAGCACTTTTTTAGCTCCTTATGATAAGATAAAGAAGAGATCTGCTAGAGATCAAAACAAAACATCTTATAAAGATTTTTAAATCAGCAATTAAATTTTAAAATTGATTCTTTGTCAATAAAATGATCTAAGGTAAAAAAAGGATGTAAGGAGATAAGAAATGCGAGAAGAGATTACAGAAGCGCAGTTTGCTATAGAGACATTAGAGCGATATTCAGGATGTGAAGTTGCAAAATTTCAATCAAATCTATTATTAACCAATTTCCCTAGATATGTAGAGTATTTTGCACAAAGTAGATCTGTACCGGTTATCGAAGGCTCAATGTTTAAAGTAGCTCATTGCCCAGGGGAGGACATCAGTATTTTAGATTTTAAAATTGGTTCTCCCGCTGCTGCCTTAGTGGTTGATTTGTGTTCCTTTTTGCCAATTAAGTCAAGCTTACTTTTAGGGATGTGTGGGGGATTAAGAAGACGTTATCAAATAGGGGATTACCTAGTTCCCGTAGCGAGTATTCGAGGCGAGGGAACCTCTGATTTCTATTTTCCTTCTGATGTGCCTTCTTTATCTAATTTTTTAATGCAAAAAGCGGTAACTGATGTATTGGAATTGCAAAAAGCGGTTTATCACATTGGCATTACCTATACGACAAATATGCGTTTTTGGGAGTTCAATGAAGAATTTAAGAATTTGCTCAAAGCTACAAAAGCACAAGCCATTGAAATGGAATGCGCTACATTATTTTCAGCAAGCTATAAGCGTAAGTTTACACTAGGAGCTCTTCTACTCGTTTCGGATCTGCCGCTAGCTAACTTTGGAGTAAAGACCAAAAAAAGTTCAGAGTCTGTTTATCAACACTATATGGCGGATCACGTTGAAAAAGGAATAGATATCATTAAGCGCTCTCGAGAGATGCAAGAGCAACGTATCAAAGGAGCGTATCATCGCAATATTGGAATGGGAGTTCCTAAAAGTCACTCGCGTTAAAAAAACGCAATCCACAATTTTCTAAGTTAAAGTTTGTGGATTGCTAATCAAACTTGGCTATTCGTAAAAAGCAGATCTCAAAGTAGAGATTCTATGGAGTTGGAGCAGGAACAGTCCCGCAACATATTGCCAATACATAGGAGTAAATGCTTTACTCGACGCCGCTAAACAAGTTGACATACAAAGAGGAAAAAGACCAAACACTGCTTATTGCTTGTACAGATCCAAATGCTATACCAGCTTTAACAAGTTTACTAAACGTTAATTTATCTACGATATAATTTGCTCCTGCTTGCATAGTTTCAAATATAGGTTTTTCTATAGAGTTTACTGTAACAGGTTCATTGCTTAAAAAACGGGCCTACTGTATGGCTTATATTAGAAAAAAACCTCTAGATTTTTTTAAATAGGTGAAAGTATTTAAGCTAAAGAAGTTCTTGCTTTATGGGACTTAATAGGGAACTCTTTTTTCAATGCAGTGATAACACTTTCTTCAAGTTGTTTAGGATGCGTAATTTTAGGTAGAGTTAATAGTTTCTTTAAGATAGTTTTTCCGCTTTGTTGTTGTGCTATAAGAGTCATCTTACTGAATTTGAGTAGCGTGAATTGATTAGCAGAGGCAAATATTCTTAAGCGTGTTAAATGATAGAGCCAAAGTATTTGCATAGGATACGCTCCAAAGCGGTCTGTTAACTCTATGAGCAGGGTGTCTAATTCTTGTGAAGTGGTAGCATCTCCAAAACGGTGGTAAATCTCCATGCGTAAAGTGGACTCATGTATGTAGGTATCTGGAATGAGTGCGTCAAAAGAAAACTCTATTTTGGTTTCTGTAAAAGAGATATCTTTATTGCTGTTTAGTGCATTTACTGCTTTTTTTAACAATTTACAATAGAGATGAAAACCAATGGAGGAAACTTGTCCGGATTGTTGTGTGCCGAGTATGTCACCGGCTCCTCTGATCTCTAAATCGCGCATAGCAACTCGCATTCCTCCTCCATAACCAGAGGATAAACATAAGGCTTCTAAACGTTTTAAAGTAATTTCAGGGAGCTGTTTTTTAGCAGGGATTAAAAAATACGCATAGGCTGGTTTATTCCATCTACCTACTCGACCTCGCATTTGATAGAGATCTGCTATTCCAAATGTATCAGAACGGTCAATCAAAATGGTATTGGCATTAGGGATATCAATTCCGTTTTCTATAATGGTAGTGGAAACTAAAATATCTGCCTTTCCTTGTTTAAAGGCATGAAATACCGTATCAATTTCATCAGAGGACATTTGCCCATGTCCTACTAAGATACACGCTTCTGGAGCTAATTTTTGTAGTTCTTTAGCGACTAGAAAAATAGTTTCAATACGATTATGAATAAAAAACACTTGTCCATCGCGCAGGAGTTCTCGAGCTAAGGCATTTTGTATAACGGAGTGATTGCGCTCTACAATGATTGACTTAATTGGTAGACGATCTTGAGGTGGGGTATTAATAATCGAGACTTTCTTGATACCAATTAGGGAAAGATATAGAGTACGAGGAATCGGTGTTGCAGAAAGAGTAAGGCAATCAACCCCTATTTTTGTGGTTTTTAGACGCTCTTTTGTGCGGACTCCAAATCGTTGTTCTTCATCGATAATGATGAGACCTAGATTTTTAAATTGCACATCTTGACTGATCACACGTTGAGTACCGATTAAGATATCAATGGTGCCTTCTTGAACGGATTGAAGTGTCTTTTTTATTTG
>JAUPVT010000043.1 GCA_030916885.1 Chlamydiota bacterium | reverse complement strand
CTATAGTAGAACTGATCTTTAATATAGCCCTCAGGAGAGATGATAGCGCCTATGTTGTACTTAAATTTACCATTGTTAGTACCAAAAAAGGTAAGCATACGGGGGCGTATTATCAATGTCCCAATCGGCTTATGCCTTTGAAAAATGAGTGCTTCTTCATAACAATTCTTACATTCTGGAACTTCTTGTAGAGGAACAAGCACATTATATGAATAATCGCTTATTTGATTGTGATACCAAAGCCTAAGAAGCTTCCTATCAAAACAATAGGCTTGGCAGTTCACTCCACCTTCTTCTATAACCAGTAGAATACTTGTAATATCAGAAGGAGTCAAAGCAGCTAAAACACATTGAATTCGCTCTCTAACTTCACACTCTTGACAATAACGTGTATTGATAATCTTTAAGCACAATTGCTTGTCACCAAAAGCATTGTATCGAATAGAGGCTCTATATAAATCAAGACCTTGTTGCTTTAAGGCATAAGCAATTTCTTGAGAAAAATCTTGCTTGCCGCGCATACACCCTAAAGGCTCTGTATTGATGGGTGACACATATAAACAAGGATCTTGTGATTTTATTTTTTGATTCAAACCTAAAGGAAACTGCAGGCAACTAGATATAGCTACTTCTTTTCCCCCTAGACTGGTAAGGGAAAATTGGAAATAATCACCCGCTGAAAAAACAAGACCTGTATTGATTTTTCCCTTTAAAGAATCCGATTTTTCTTTATTAGAGTTATATTCAGCAATAAATGAGAGATTTTTTAGAAATCCTTTTTCGCTTTTTCTAAATGGACTGCAAGATATGCCCGCAAATATTCCTTGCAATCTTTTCCTACCCCATCCCAAGGAACATTCTACATTTAGAGGAAGAAACTGCTTGCTCATCACAATATAAGGAGAATTAACGCCGCCTATTCCGATAAAATCATCTATACCTACCGCTAGGGTTGGAAGATAAGTAAAATCATCTTGTTCAGTAATCAATCCTAATTTAATATTTGCTATTCTATCTGTATTTTGCTTTTTCATTCCCTTATAAATATGGTAATTAACGGATACTTGAATCCGATCAAAAAATTGAAACCCCATACCGTAAATTTGGAAAGAGGAGGTAGATGTTATATTTGTTGCTAAAGTACCCATTGTATCCATACGCGCAGAAGGTGTATAAAAATATCCTCCTAGTGTCGAATAGTTATAAATAAAAGGGAGCCTATCAGATATTAAATCTAGATCATAAAAAAGAGAGTTTTCTTCAAATTTTTCTGAGAAAAAAGAATTTTGTTCTGCGAAAATCCAACAAGAGCTAACAAGAAAAATAGCACAACACATCTTAAGTGAAAAATCCACAAAGCACTCTTATATAGCATGCGTATTTTCAAAGGACGCACCAAAAATAAAGAGCTGCTTAGTTTTTAACAAGACTTTAAAAGGATTAAATTAAGGCAAACTATAGAACTCATACTAGATTCAATCTTTTTCTCACGCTACCTGCTCTAATAGGTTTAGGTTACTACTTCTTTCAACCTTCAGAAAAAGCTCTGATCTCTTTATAGTGTAACCTTTATCTATGCTACTTTATTTATGAACCCAGATTTAGGTCTTGTTCACAAAATAAAACTATTTTCTCTTCGTGGATTTATCACATTGCCTTTCCGTGGTTACTCCAAAATATTTAAACATAGAGGAATTTCCCATTCTTTTTTGTTAGGCTCTTTTACCCGTATTATTTGACTTAGCTCCATTCTATTCTTATTGGGTTTTATCTTTTCTTTTTCAGAGTATTTCTTTTCTTTCTACAAACATTTTAAAACATACTTTATCTACTCTTTCACAGGAACTTGTTTATCCGATTGGAGTCATCTACTTTTAGATACAAAAAAAACAAGAAAAATAAAATAACCTTTTTTTTAAAATCAATAAAAATTTGAATTTCAAAAAACAATCCTTTCTATCGCAGGGATTGTTTTTAGGGTTTTAATTGAAGATAATTAGTTGAACTCATATACTCAACGGATGCAAGAAAAAGCAATCTGAACTATTAGTTAAAAAGTCAAAAATGGAGCTTATGATCCTTTTGACTACGTTTTCTTTCATATATTTTCTATAAGTTATAAGGAATTCAAATGAGCTATCTTAAAGATTTCCAAACTCATATCGCCAAACACAACTATTCTGGAGTACTAAAGTTGTGGGAGGAGTATTGCGCTGGGGATGAGTTGGATATAGAAGAACTCAAAGCAATTTTAAAAAGCATTAAATACTCTGAAATGGCTGATTCTTTCGGCCTGCACGCACAAGAAATTCTGCCCTTATGGCAAATTACTCCACAAAGTCCTGGTTCTCAAGAAATATTCAAGCTTATCATTGATTTACAAACGATGAACGATGCTGCTCTAGCTCAGATGACGTTAGATTTCTTAAAAGCTAAATACCCGAATGATCCTCTTTTTAATGAAAAAATCCGTCTAATAGGTCTGCGTAATCGAGAAAAATTCCAAGGTGCAATTAGCAATTTTGAATTGCTCTCTCATATGAAAATTGGAAATTATGTCTTCCATACAGGAGGATGGGGCGTTGGAGAAATTGTAGATTTTTCTTTTGTCCTTGAACAAGTAAGTATCGAGTTTGACTATGTTCCTGGCAGAAAAGATCTTTCCTTTGTAACCGCATTTAAAGTTTTAATACCTATTCCTCCTGATCATTTTTTAGCTTTGCGATTTGGAAACCCTGATTTGCTTGAGAAAAAAGCCAGAAAAGACCCTGTTGGGGTAATTCATATGCTACTAAGAGATCTCGGGCCTAAAACAACAGCAGAAATTAAAGAAGAGCTATGTGATCTCATCATTCCTGCTAAAGAATGGACTAGATGGTGGCAAACCACTAGATCAAAGTTAAAAAAAGACACCTTTATCGAAACTCCCGAAGACATTAAAAATAATTTTAAATTGAGGCAAACAGAAATAAGTCATGAGCAAAAACTCAGTGACGTGTTCCAAAGTAAGCCTAATGCAGACACTCTTATTGAAATGGTCTATGGATTTTTAAAAGATTTTCCAGAAACACTGAAAAATGAAGAATTTAAAACAACTCTCAAAACCAAACTCTCTGAAGCTCTTTTACTCTCTGACATCACCCCTGTTCAAAGCCTACAAATTCATTTCTTTTTGCAGGACTTAAAGGATGAAAAAGAATCTGAACATGTAAAAGAAATTTTTAATAATTGTTCTTCTTTTTTTAAATTAATCAATGAGATTAAAATTATTAGCTTTAAAAAACGTTGCTTAAATTATCTACAACAACACTCTGAAGAATGGCAGCAGATTTTTTTAGATTTGCTTTTTTATATTGATATCTCTGCCTTAAGAGATTATATCCTTTCTGCTTTACTTGCAGCTAAAGCCTCGAATGGACTCATTCAAAAGCTAGAACAACTATACACAAATCCAGCTAAATACCCGTCTGCTTTTATTTGGTATTTTCAAAAAGTTATTAGTCAAAAAACACTTCCCTTTTGTGATAAACAGGGTCGAACAAAATTTTTCGAAGGGCTTTTAGTTTTGCTTAGCAGGATCGAGCACCAATCTCTGCAAAGAGATCTTATTAAAAAGATTCATAATCTTATATCATCCGGTCGTTTTGCTATAGTAAGACAGATCATGCAGGAATCCAGTATTGAAGATGTAAAAGAGTTTCTTCTTCTCGCTACAAAATGTCATTCTTTGAGTGATCATGATCAGAAAATATTTGTCTCACTTGCAGAAGTAGCCTATCCTCAGTTAGCTAAGCTCCATAAAAAAGAGCCTCAAGAAGATCTTACTATTTGGACAACCCAAGAAGGATATCAAAAACTACAGCAAAGAATTCAACAGATAGCTACAGTAGAAACTGTAGAAACAGCTAAAGAAATTGAAATTGCAAGAGCTCATGGAGACCTAAGAGAAAATGCAGAATTCAAAGCTGCTCTAGAACGTAGAGATAGACTGCAATCAGAGCTCAAAACCCTATCTGAACAAATGCATCGTGCGCGCATTTTATCTAAAGAGGATATTTCTACTCAAGAAGCAGGAGTAGGAGCTATTATTGATTGTAAAAATACTCATGGAGAAAAAATAAGATACACAATTCTTGGGCCTTGGGATGCGGATCCAGAAAAGAATATTCTTTCCTTTCAATCCAAGCTAGCCTCAACGATTAATGGTTTGTCAGTAGGAGAGTCCTTTCAGTTTCAAGAAGAAACTTTTACTATAGAAGCAATCCATAGTTATCTTTAAAATTTTGAAAAGGAACTTTGCATCCAATGTCTCTGATTTGTTATATCTTTAGTAAAACAAGAGAACAGCTCTATGCGTTTGATTATTGCCAGTAAGAATGTACATAAAATCAGAGAATTTCGTTCTATGCTTAAATTATTTCCTAAATTGGATTTATTAAGCTTAATCGATTTTCCTTTTTATACCCCTCAAGAAGAGATAGGAACCAGTTTTATAGAAAATTCTACTACCAAAGCTATGCGCGCTGCTACTCAATTGAACGCATGGGTAATTGCAGATGATTCAGGGCTTGTTGTTCCTGCTTTAAATGGAGAGCCCGGTGTTTTTTCCCATCGTTATGCAGGGGACAATGCAACTGATAAGCAAAACAGAAAAAAACTACTTAATTCTATGCAGCATTTACAAGACCCTTTGCGCCACGCCTATTTTGAATGTGTGATCTCTCTAGCTTCTCCAGAGGGTTTGAAAAAAACTACTATAGGAAAAGTAGAAGGGGTTATTTTAGAAAAAGAAAAAGGTAGTTTAGGATTTGGCTATGATTCTATTTTCATGAAGCACGAATATGGGAAAACATTTGCTCAGCTAGAAGAGACTACTAAAAACAAAATCTCACATCGCAGAAAAGCATTAGATAAACTTTTTCCTATATTAGAATCTCTTATTTAATGCGCTACTTTGTAGATGGATATAATCTGCTTTTTTATTTAACAAAAAAACGCAACCCTCTGCGCCAGTACCGTCATGAACTCATCAAGTATTTTGCAACCTCTATCTCTTCTTTTTTAGATGTTGTTTTAGTCTTTGATGGCAGTGATCCACACGAGAAGCATGCCACAAAACATCATATAGGCCAAGTAGAGATCATCTATACTCCTCTCTATATGACGGCTGATCTCTATATTTTTGAAGAGATTCAATTACATAAAAACCCAGAAAAAACAACAGTTGTATCCAATGATCAAGAGTTAATTATCCGGTGTAGAACATTAGGAGGAAAAACCCTTTCCTTAACCGACTTTCTCTCTTATATTGCTAAAAAAAATGAAAAGAAAAAAAGATCCCTAACAACTCCTGCTCAAGAAACTCCTCAGGAAATTTCTCGTCTGCTAAAAATCTTTGAGAAAAAGTTAAAAGAATAATAAAACAAAAAAAGCTGCCCTAAATTTTAAGGCAGCTTAATTTAAGAAACTTAGAAACCAATTCCGTAACTAAAAATAACTTCAGGAACATAAGAGGTTTTGTAAGATGTAGGATAAGAAATACTATAGGAGCTCTTACGATGAGTCCAAGTCTTCTTAACAATCTTATCAAGAGCAAAAACAGGGAAACCAATTTGCATTTGGAAGAAACGCTGACAATTTGTTTCATTTCTATATTGCTTACCAAATACAAGCTCTGGATAAACAGCTACATGAGAGTTATTCATAAACTCTGTTTTCTCATGTACGCCTTTAAGGCCTATGCCTAAACCAGCATAAAATTCAGACTCTAAGCTTGGTTTAAAAAAGTAATTGTATAAAACGCTTGCACGAACTGTTGTTTGCATCAAAGTTTTAGCGATAGACCCAGACAAATCAAATCCGTGATGATCTTTTTGTGCTCTATACCCAATTCCAAAAGAAGGAATTAACTCGGGTAGAGGACCTACTCCAACATTAAGGTATCCAAATGAGTTTTCAATACAGCAACAGCTGTTTTGTTTCTCTTCTTGAACTTCCTGTGTGTTAGCACATAAGAAGCTAACAGGCAACACAAGACAAGCTGTAACAATTTTCAATATCTTATTCATATACACATTCTCCGTTGTTAATAATGAAATACAAAAGACATTCTATGAACACAGAACATTTTTTTCTTCTTAAAAGAAAATTTATGTAAAAAAAATAAAATCCTTATCTTATCTTTAAGACAAGAAAATTAAGAGTCTGTAAAGATCATTCTATGTTTTTTAAACAGTTCTAGAAGACGCTTAGAAACCAATTCCATAGGTAACAGTAAATAAAGAAGCGCATTCCAAATCGGTTTTTATTGTTTGGTAATCGTAATAAGATCTGATTTTTTTAGATCTGGTATAAAGACCTGGCAAACTAACTTGTAGTTGTATAAATCGTTGATTGCCTTGTATATTACTGTATTGTTTACCTAATGCAACCTCTGGAGAAAAACCTACGATGGAACCGATATTTTTTGTATCGATGTAGTTAATTCCAACTCCTAATCCTACGTAAATCTGAGAACTTAAATTAGGAAAGAAAAAGAAGTTGTATAAAACATTAGTTTTTTTTCTCTTAATACGAGTTTTCTTTTCTTCAAAGCAAGATGTGTAATCAATGGTTTTACACACAATCGATGCTGATAGATCTACACCATGCTGGTTTTTTTGCAATCTATATCCGACTCCAAAAAAGGGAGCAGAAAAAAGAGACTCCATGCCAACATTCACATATCCAAATGAATTCTCAATAGGTTTTGTAACTTCTACTTCTTCTGTATTAGCAAATAAAGAGCTAATGGTCAGCATAAAAGCAGGAACAATTTTTAATATTTTTTTCATATAATCTTTCTCTTTTCTTATTAATAAAATGGATAAGGACCATTCTATTAACCAGAACCTTTTTTTTCTTCTTGAAAGAAAATTTATATGACAACAACGAATACTAAATGAAATCTTTAAAACAAGAGAGTAACAGAGCTAGAAAGGTATTTAAAAACCAATCCCATATCTAAGAACAAATACAACAGCATTCTCTTCTTTGAAGAGAATGGGTATTTTTAAGAAACCCACTTGCATTTCTAAAAAACTCCTTGTGTATTGCTTCCCTAATCCAATCTTTGGGCATAATTCTAAAAAGAGTCTACGTTTTATCTCAGAAGAACGTTTAAAAAAGAAAACATCCATTGCTTCTTCTTTACTTGTATGGTAATCAATATCTAGTCCCATCCCTATATAAAATAGCTTTACATAAGGTATCGATAAACTTAAAACTCGGTAATCTTTTTGCCTATATCCAGAAAAAGAACCTTCTGGTTTATGTATTTTTGCATTTGAAAGCGCACTTTCAATAGATTGTATGAATTCTAAATCTTGTATTTCTTGTGTATTAGCACATAAACAGCTAAAAGCTAACACAATATAAGTATGAGTAATTGTTAAGAGTTTTTTCATGTAGTCTTTTTTTATTTCTTAAACGAAAAGAGAAGTTTTTATTGTATCAGGAATATTTTTTTTCCGAAAGTTGTATGACAAAAAAAATAGGGTATACGCTTTAACAAGAAGAAGTTTCTTCTTCTATTTTAGGAGAAGAGACAATCACCTCTTCCCAAGTATAATCTGTAATTAGCTTGCGAATCTCTAGAGCTGACTCTGCTTTGTTAATCGCTTCTCGTAATTTAGATGCGCCTTGCATGTTTTTTAGAAACCAACAACCAACCCTTCTTAAATCTTGAACTGCTTTTCTCTCATCTTGATAAGAGATAATATGCTCTAAATGTTCTAGAAAGATATCACGCCTCTCATAAGAAGTTCGGGCGGGTACCTTTTTTGTAGTTAGATATTCATAGATATCTTCCACAATCCAAGGACGGCCCATTGTACCACGAGCAATTAAAACAGCATCGCATCCCGTGTATAAAAAAAGCCTTTCTGCATCAGAAGCTGAAAAGACATCGCCATTACCAATTACTTTGATGGTTTGAGCTGCTTGCTTACATTCGCGAATCCAATCCCAATTCGCAGGACCCCTATAAGCTTGAGCTCTAGTTCTTCCATGAATACAAATCGCTTTGGCTCCTGCTGATTCAGCAATCTTCACAATTTCTACTGCATTAATTTGAGAGCTATCCCAACCAGCTCGGATTTTAACAGTAACAGGAATTTGTACTGCAGATACCATATTTGCTAAAATATCGCCGATTAATTGAGGTGTTTTTAACATTGCCGAACCACTACCATCTTTTGTTACTTTATCAACAGGACAGCCGCAGTTTAAATCAAGGCTATCAAATCCTAAGTCCTGAATAATACGCGCACATTCTGCTGCGAGATCTGGCTTACTTCCACACAATTGCGCACCGATGGGATGCATGGTAGGCTCAAAGTCTAAAAAACGACTGGTTTTGGGGTTCTGACGTACCAAAGCATCCATTTTGACCATCTCACAAAAAATCAAACCTGGTTTATACTTAGCAAGCATTCGACGAAAAGGAAGATCAGAGCAACCGGCCAGAGGAGCACAAAAAATATTGGAAGGAAGAATAAGTGAGCCTAATGAAAAGGATTTCTGCAGGAAGGACATTAGATAAAAAGTCGCAGAAAGAAGTTTTCAAGGAATTGTAGAACAAAAAAAGCAATGATAGGACTTAAGTCTAAACGCCCACCAATAGGAGGGACCAGGTTTCTAAACACATTTAAATAAGGATCTGTATAAAACCGTAAAAAATACATAAATTTTGTATGGGAAAAAGAAGGAAACCAGGAACCCAATACACGCAAAGTCAACATGATTGTATACACAAAGAAAATCCAGTGAATAATATTAGCTAGTAAAATAGACATGGCATTAATATTATCTAACTTCCATTAATCTTTTCAAGACTAACTTTTGATTAGATTATATAAAAAATTTTTATAATTTGAGGTCTATTCTTGGTTACAGTAGGGATTACGCTAAATCAAGAGCACTTACGTATTGCGATTTTAACTAAGAAAAAATCACAAATCACCATTCAAAAATTATATACATTAACCAACTTTCCTGATTCTGTAAAACAGCTTTACAGAGACCTATCCATTTATAATAAAAAATTTACTATATCTACTTTTTTAGAAACACAAGATGTCATTTTAAGGCGCCTGGTTCTTCCTCTAACAGAAAAGAGAAAGATTCTAGAGACTCTGCCCTTCCAAATTGATTCCTTAGTAATCACCCCAAATGACTCTATGGTTTCTGTGTGTATTGATCAGATTTCTAAAAAAAGTTCTTCAGTTGGAGTTTTTATAACCTCTCAGAGTCTTTTCTTTAAGCATATCCAATCTCTAGAAGATACAGGTCTTCATACGCATTTTGTTAGCTGTAGTAGTTCTAGTTTATTTCGTTTTATTACTTGGGTTTTTCCCGAACAAAAAACGGGTATTGTTATTCATATTGGACCTCAAGAAATGCTTTGCTTGTTTTATCAGGAAAATTATATTGAATCTGCTAAGACATTTTCATCTGATCCCACATATTTACAAAAAAACTTAGAGAAATACCAATTTTTTTTAACTCAAAAGGGATGGGATACCAATTGCCCTTATGTATGCATTGAAGAAACCCCTTCCTTTGTCGATTTTAAAAGCTTAGTAGGAAAAATATTTTCTGGTAAACAGCTGTTTTTAGAAGATCCAAATCATCACCCATATGCTCTTTCCATAGGAGCAGCATTAGAAGCTGTTGCCGAGGATGGCAACCAAGTAAATTTTAGTCAGAAAATGTTTATGACAAAAAAAACCAAACAACATTTTTTTAAAAAAACATTTTATTATCTAGGGGCTTGCGCAGTTCTAAATCTGATTAGTTTAATAGGAGTCCAAACATATCTACATAAAAAACAAACGGCACTATTTGCGCATATCACTTCTATTTTACCTAAACATACACACTCTCCTAAATCGATTCAAGATTGCCAAGAACATCTCCTTTCCTTGAAAAATAAGCTTAGCATACAAAAACTTCCCTTCTCCCTCCTCCCGACAGTTCCTAAAGTAAGTGATGTTTTAGCATGGATAAGCGCTCATCCAGCTTTTATCAATGAAGCAAAAGCAAAGGATGGAATAGAGGTTTTATCTATTCATTATCAAATGCTCAAATACCCAACCGTTGACCAAAAAAATACTTCCTATGAAGCACAGGTAGAAATTGAATTTACTGCAGCAGCCCCAAGACTTGCACGTGTGTTTCATGAATCTCTGCTTAAAGAAAACCAAATGATTTATACAAAAAAACCTGTACAATGGCATGCACAGGGAAATAAATATCGCGCTATTTTCACCTTAAAACCTTTGAACTAACAATTTTTATGCACTCTTTTTTGCATCGTTTGATAATCACAAGATATAACTGGATATTGTTACTACTACTAGCACCTCTCCCTAGTTGTTTGATTATTCTTCATGGTTATTATTGCTTATATCAGCTGAAAGAGCTGGCAAATACTACCCAAATCATTCATAAAAAAATTCTGTATAATGAATTGATACAAAAAAAAGAAGAAAAAATTCTTTCTCAATTAAAAACAAGTGATCCTCAATACTTAGATAAGTATGTGGAATCCCTTTCTTTTCTACAACCAGAACAAAAAAAACTACAAACGCTTTTATTAGAAAACAGGTTAGATCACATCTCTTCTCAACGATTAAACTGGATTTCTAAAGAAAACCAATTAGCTTTTTTCGAAGAAAAAATCAGAAAAAACTCTTTGTTTTGTGAGGTAGAAGAGAGGCAACAAAAGACTATTCAAGTAAATGAAGAAGACTTAAAACAACTGCTTTGTTTTATTGAACAAGTACATATCTGGCCCTATGGGCCAAAACCCGGCATTCCTTTTTTGTTTATTACAGATTTTAATCTGGTTAAAAAATCTATTGATGCTCAACAAAAAGTTTTCTGTATCGATATGAAATTAGTTAAACGAGAAACTCTATGATAAAAAAAACACTTTGTGTAATGACCCTCATCGTCTGCTCTGGCTGTGGCTCCTCTTTTCGATCTGATTCTCCTGCAATTGTAAGTTTGCAACTCATCGATAGAAATGGTTTTGCAGAAACCATTAGCAATCAAGATCGTTTATCGACTTATCAAAACATAGATTTTCTACAACCTCAACCCTATCAAAAAGTGCTTAGGGTTTATAAGCGTACAGATCTTGGCAAAAGCTCTTCCGTAGTGACTAGTTATCATGATAATGGCCAACTCTGGCATCATTTAGAAGTTATCGATGGTAGAGCTCATGGCTTATATCAAGAATATTATTCCAACGGTCAACTCAAAATAGATGCTTTTGTGATTGAGGGTGTAGCCGACATTCACAATTTAGCTCAAGCTAGCTGGATCTTTGATAAAAAAAGCACTGTAAGAAATGAACAAGGGGAAATCATTGCTGAAATTTTCTATGACAAAGGTCTTTTACATACGCCCAGCATCTATCACTATCCTGAAGGACCAATCAAAAAAATCATTCCTTATCAGCAAGGGCTTATTGAAGGTCATTTAGAAGAATATGATTTCGATGGCAATATTTTACAAAAGCTAGCTTACCACCAAGGAGAAAAAGAAGGGCTCTCTGTGGGTTATTGGAACAGAGAACAATTACAATTTAGTGAAATCTATCAGAAAAATTACTTAATAGAGGCTATCTATTTTGATCCAAATGGGAAAAAAATAGCAGAAATCCAAAATGGATCTGGTCAAAAAGCAGAATTTATAGAAGGTAAACTGCATCAATTAATCACCTTCTCCGAAGGGATTGCAGAGGGAGAAATAAAAGTATTTAACCCTAATCAAAGCCTACATGCTATTTATTCTATCAAAGACCAAAAAAAGCACGGCGAAGAGAAGATCTATTATAATGGTAATTCTCAAATTAAACTCTGCCTTTATTGGGATGATGATATGATTCAAGGCATGGTTAAAACTTGGTACCTTAGTGGTAATCCAGAGAGCCAAAGAGAGTTTAACCAAAATAAAAGACATGGGACTAGCGTAGCTTGGTACGAAAGTGGCGATGTAATGTTAATCGAAGAGTATGATCGGGATCTATTGATTACCGGTAATTATTTCAAGCTCAAAGACAACACTCCCATCTCTCAAATAGAGCAAGGAAAAGGAACTGCTACCTTATATACTTCTAATGGCATATTCTTAAAAAAAATCAGCTATGAAAAAGGAAAACCCAAAATCGATGAAGAGCCACTCTTACGCTAAGCAGTTCATTAGAGAAGAACTTATTAAGATACGTAAGGGGCTTAGTAACTCCAGGAAAAAACAAGCTGCATACAACGCTTATTTGCAACTTAGCAAAAAATTAAATACCTATAAAAATATACTTTCTTTCTACAGCATTAAAACTGAAATTAACATCGATTTATTGAACCAAGACTTATTCAAAAAACATAAGCTTTTATTGCCTAAAATAGAAGATACAGGTCTTAGCTCCCATAAAATTACCAAATTCGAATTTATCCGATCTGCCTTTGGTACACTAGAGCCTCATCCCAAATTCTCTAATCCCATTGCTTTAGAGAAAGTCGATTGCATTTTAGTACCCGCATTAGGCTTTGATTGCCTACGTCATCGTATAGGCTATGGCAGGGGTCATTACGATCAACTATTAGAAAAACTGCAAAAAGATCATCTCAAACCTTATACAATGGGCATCGGTTTTCAAGAACAACTCTGCATTAAGCCTTTGCCCATTGAGAAACATGATATTACTTTAAATGAATTATTATTGTTTTAAATAGGAAAAAACAAGCTCTATGGTCTTTGAGGAGGCTGCATTTCCTGATACTCTTCTTGTGGAGTATTGTCTTTTTTCCTAGCTCTACATGTACGCGGGCCTAAACAACTAAGAGCTTCTACAGCGCCTCCAGTGGCTACTGTATCACATATAGAGAACTGCTCTCCACTTAAGCAATACCAAACGACTACATAAGGTGTTTGTGAACGACTCTGTTGTATAGGAACTCTACTTTGGTAGGGTCCATATGTATTATACCAAGTAGCGGCGTTTTGAGCGCGAATGAGCATCTCTCCTAAAAAAGAACCATCGGATCCTTGTACTACAGCTCGCAAATCATAAACACTATCATTAAATAAACGTATAGATTCAGCTTGCGTATAGGAAGTCATAAATAGAAAGCAAGCTAACGCCAATATTATTTTCATAGTTGACCTTAAAAAGTTACTTAAGAAATAGGTAAAAATTTATTTTCTGTCAACTTTGGCCCATTTAAAATCGATGCCGCCAGTAGAAGACAGAGCCACTTGACGAACATTTCGATTTAAATAGAGCATGCGATAATAGTAGATGGGAATCATGGGCATATTATCCATTAAAATCTGTTCTGCTTGTTTTAAAAGAAGCATTCTTTCTTCTCTATTTAGCGTTTTGTTAGCAGAGTTGAGTAGCTGTATATAATGAGCGTCTTCCCAACCCGTATTATTCGATCCGCCTTTTTTGTATTTAAACACTTCTAGAAAGTTCATAGGATCTTCAAAATCTGCAATCCAAGATCCTGTTGCTAGTTGATAATCTCCTTTAGAAACACGATCAAAATAAATTTTTGCGTCTACAGCTTCTAGTCCTACAAGTACTCCAAGAGAATTCATCCACTGTTGCTGTAGCCCTTGTGCTAACATATGATTTTTCTCATCAGCTCGATAAAGAAGAGTAATCTTAGGAAGATCTTGCTGCAAAAGGTCTTTAGCATTTTTTAAATCGGCGTCTAAAAAATAAGGGTTATCTTGCAGACCCAACCCAGTGGGAACTAAACCTGTTGCAACTACTTGATTTCCTTGAGTGATATGAGAGACGATATCTTCTCTATTCACCGCTAAGGCAAAACAGCGTCGAACAGATCGATTATTAAAAGGTGTTCTTTGCGTTTGTATTCTTACCAGATATGTTCCCAAAAACTCTTTATCCATAAAATAAGCAGATTTTTTCAAAGAATCTAAGGCCTCAATAGGAAGGGTGGATAAAGGGGAGCCAGCCCAATCAATCTCTCCTTTTTCAAACAGACGCAGCTCTGTTTCTTCAGAGAGCATATAGGCGATAATCTCAGATAAAGAAACCGAAGAACTATCCCAATATAGAGAATTTTTATGTAATCGAATTAAATTGCGCTGTTCCCAACTAGCTAGAGTAAAAGGACCATTACAAATATACCCTGAATCCTGCCAACACCAATTTGGATTTTCGGCATCTAGTTTACGGTGCACAGGGAAAAAAAGAGGAAAAGATAGCAGTTCTAAAAAATAAGGTGCTGGATGTTCTAATTCGATTTCCAATTCATAATCAGATAACACACGAATTCCCAATTCTGAACTAGGCATCTTTCCTTCTTTGACAGCTTGCGCATTTTTAATCAAATACATCTGATAAGCGATATCTGATGGAAATGCCGGATCTAGCACTTTATGCCAAGCATAGGCGAAATCATGCGCTGTTAATGGATCTTTGTTCGACCAGTAGCTTTTAATTAAGGTAAATCGATAACGCGTTCCTTCTTCTAAGACTTGCATATCTTTTGCCAAAGCAAACTCCACCTTGCCTTGTGGATTTTTGCGTGTAAGCCCCTCAAATAAATGTCTTAACAAGGTAATGTCTTTAAGAGCTCGCGCGCGTCTTGGATCTAAACTTTGAGGGTCATCTCCTATATTGATACGCAACAATTGTGTTTGGGCTTCTTTTTTTTCTTTTAAAAAAGAAAAACAACCAGTT
>JAUPVT010000042.1 GCA_030916885.1 Chlamydiota bacterium | reverse complement strand
GACATATGTTAACAACCAATCAATATATGAAACATTACATTGTCAAAAATCAGATATCATTGCATTTCAACAAAAAATAGAATCGATTGTATCCGAGAAATCTGTGCTAACGATAGAGGGTAGTTTTAAAAAAAGGGATGTTAAAAACATTCAAAAAATCAAAGAGATGACTCAATCATTTACTAAATATAATCCGGATGATTTTAGTTTTGATTTATATTCTAACATGATACTAAACCTTTTTAAAGGATTAAAATCCTCCTCGAGTAAATTGGCAGCATTCTTGTATGTTCTAGATTCTACTAAAGATAAAGAAGATTCAAAAATACAAATAAATAACAAAAAAATCTATAAAGAATTACCTAGAAAATATAAAAAATTGATAAAAAAATCCAATCCGAAGTTTAGCATAAATATGCGTTCTCCCGAATCGCTTAAATCTATCGATTCTATTAGGGCTCATTTACAAAAACGCTCTATTTTCATCAAAGCTCAAGCACTTCCTTTAAAAGATCGGATTTGAAGCCTTTTGCAAAGAAGCCTTTTCATGAAAAGCAATCGCTCCCCAAAAAAGCACTGTTAGGTATAAACCGAGCATAGTAGAGGTTATCATATCTGTACGCAAACTAAACTGTAGTTTTAGGGGAGGATAAGATGTGATATGTAAAATTGCTGTAGAGAAAAGTTCATTGAGCTTAAATATAAAAGAGCATGCCTTAGGGATAAAGTACAAAATAAGTCCAGGGAATAGCAGAATGCAAGAAAAAGCTACGCAATAGGGAAAGAAAAGATTGTAAGCGATGCTCAGCAAGGGGAATTGGTGAAACAGATAAAGCAATAGAGGAACTGTTGCAATGTGAACTGCGATATTTACTGAAAAGGAACTACGTAAGAGATGTAAAATACTGTAGGCATGTTTGTCTATGAAAGGCATTTCCTTGCGTTCTTTTTCGGTGCGTTTAGGTAGAAAATAGCTCAGTAATTGTTCTATGGGTTGGTATAGTAAAAGAATGGCTAGAGTACAAAGAAAGGTCAGTTGAAAACCCAATTCTAAAATGCTCAAAGGCAGTGCACATAACTCAACAATTAACCCTAAGCCAATGGCATTGAGCCCAGAAGAGGGATAGCTGATTAATTCACCCATTAAAAGAGCAGCAATTGCAATATACGCTCTTTGAATAGAGGGAGAATCTCCTAGAAAAACATAATAGAAGCTAAGGCATAAAAGAGTCATCAAAGCAGTTATTTTATAAGGAAATATACAATTGAACAGACTTCTTAACAAATAAGCCAGTAGTGCAAAATGAAAACCTGAAATGACAAGTAGGTGTTGTAGGCCCAATTTACCAAACTGCATCGTTAACAACCTCTCATCGATTTGCCCAGTAATCAAAGCACTTAAAAATACAGCTGTTGTTCGACTGGATACCTGTTTGTGGATGTATTTAGAGACTAACTGTTTAGCTGAAAAGCGCCATTCAATCAGACTTAAAAAAGAAGCTTTTCTCTTCCAAGTTTTTTTCTTCGTTGGTTTTAAGACAAAAAAACGGGAAGATTGTTGTTGAAATTGGCCTTCTATTTCGTAAATTGCGTTACAGATAGGTCGTTTACCATAAATAGGTAAGTAAATAGAACAAGGTAGGTTGTGGTAGGTCTGTTCTTTTGTTTGAAAATTGATCAAGGTTCCCTGATAGAGTAAAGAGCGATAAAAAGGAGAAGAGACCATTTTAATCGATTGAGGTTTGAAGCTACCTAATCCTAAAACCTTTTCAGAAGAAAGTGTTACTTCAGGATAGCGAAATAAGATAGATGCAAAACCGATGAGAATAGTGATAGTTGCTAAACAAAAAAGCTTCAGATTTTTAGTTATAGGAAGAATAAGAGCTGCTAAAACCACCAGATAATAGAGCTGAAAGCTTAAACAACAAGCGCTTCCCATTAAGAGAGAAATCCCTATAAGAAGTGCAGGGTGTTTTTGCCAAAAATTACAATAAGACTGACAGACATTCAAAAGCATCCCAGAAAATTACTCTTTTGAAGGATATTTTATCAAATATCTTTGGCTTCCCTCATATTTAGGTAGGGTTTTTTTTAAATAGAATCTCCAATATAACAATAAATGCTACCATCTCGAGCTTGTTTTTTACCAATTTCCATAAATTCTATGCATCCTTGTGCGATGGCTTCAATTTTTTTGCATGTTTCATTAGATGATAAAAACAAAGAACGCACTTCATCAGGGCACTCTGTAAATAAGTCCCTAACTTTATAAATGCACTCACAAAGCATTTTACCACAGCTTGTAAACTTTTCTAAATGAGCTTCAAAGGCATTTTTACAATGTGTATAATCATTGGTTTCCACATACTGAGCTGTATTACATAAAGATAAAATGCTTTGATCAATAGAACTTTCAGTATTTTTAGTAGAAAATGCAGTTTCTGTAAATGCGTTATTAGCAGTCAAGAAATAAGCTGTAGCAGCTGCTATTGTAACTCCAATCCCAACGGCCCCAATTACAATGTTTCTTCGTGTTAAGCAAGAAAGATTAGATGATGAAGGGGGTAAATCAATGATTATTTGGTTTTCCTTTTGTGGGACTGGTTGGAAATGTACTGACATAAATCTCCTTGATAAATAATTTTATTATGATTTTTGGCTTTATAAGTATGTTTTTTTTATTAAAAAATAAATAAAACGAAACTAAAATCGACAATATAGAAAATCGTTGTTTAAAAACATCTAGATCTATTCTTTTGTTTCATCAATAGAGCGACTATAGATAAGCCGTACTCCTCTTTTACCAGAAATCAAGGCCACTACCCATTCTATTAATACGATAAAGCGGTCACGGAATCCAATGAGGTAGACAAGGTGAATAAAAGCCCACATAAGCCAGGCGATAAAGCCGGTAAATTGGAGTTTACCTATAAAAGCAATGGCTTTAGCTTTTCCAATGGTAGCCATACTTCCTTTATCAAAATATTTGAAAGGCTTTCTATTTTTTTTATCTAGGTCTTGCGTAATAGTTTTTGCTACATAGCGTCCTTGTTGAATTGCTACAGGTGCAATTCCTGGAAGGAGCTTGTTGTTGTTTTCTACATGTGCAGCATCTCCTATGATAAATACTTCTGGAAAATTAGACAGAGTTAAATCAGGTTCAACTATTACACGACCTGCACGATCTAGGGGGGTATTTAAACGGGAAAGTAATTTGGAAGCTTGATTTCCTGCAGCCCAGATAATATTTTTTGAAGCGATAAAGGTATCTGCTATTTGAACGCCTGAGTTATCAATGTTGGTTACTTTTATGTTATTAAGCACTTGAACTCCGAGTTTTTCAAGGTCTTTTTTAGCACGTTTGGATAATCTTTCAGGATAACTGGGTAGGATATTAGGGCATGCTTCTATTAAAAAAATCTGCGCTTTTTCTGGATTAATTTTACGAAAGTTTTTAAACATGGTTTTGTAAGCTATTTCAGCAATAGCGCCTGCCATTTCTACTCCAGTAGGCCCTCCTCCAATGATTACAAATGTTAAATAAGGTAAAATGGATCCAAAATCAGCTCTTTCTGCTTTTTCAAAGGAGATCAAGATTTGTTCGCGAATGTTTAAAGCATCAGGAATAGTTTTTAGGCCAGGAGCAAATGCTTCCCATTGATCATTGCCAAAGTAGCTGTGACGAGCTCCAGTTGCAATGATTAAATAATCATATCCAAACCATGCTTGATTAGAAAGGATCACTTGTTTTTGAGTGGTATTGATATCAGCTACTTCACCCATAATTACAGAAACATTCTCTTGATTTCTGAGAATCTCTCTTAGAGGAGTTGCGATTTCTCCAGGGGATAGAGCTGCTGTAGCTACTTCGTATAAAAGAGGTTGGAATAGGTGGTAGTTCATCTTATCGATTAATAAAATATCTACATTAGCTTTTTTCAATGCTTTAGCAGCATTTAATCCTCCAAAGCCTCCACCAATAATAATTACTATACTTTTAGTCATAAAATTATTTTCTTTTTATTATGATGAAATTAATCTTCTTGTTTTTATTCAAATAAGAGGAAAAGTACAATCTTTGCAAGGTTCTTTTTATCGAGAGACTATATTTCTTTTTGATTTGCAAGAAAGCCTTCTTCTCAATAAAATCATTTTATACAAAGATAAAAGTTTTAATGCCATAGTGCGCTAAAGCTATATAAATCCATTAAAGCGGCGATTCGCGTTTACCTTAAGTGACTGCATGTATTGTGTTCAAGATCTTTTCCAAAAACATGGACCACAACTTGGATTGAAATTAATTGCAGGAGAGTCGGGTTTAAATCGACAAATTAAAGTGCCTGAAGTACATCGTCCGGGACTGAGCTTGTCTGGATATTTAAAGAATTATGCTAGTCAGAGAATTTTAGTTTTTGGTAACGTTGAAGCGCGCTATCTTAGAGATCTTGATAAAAAACTACGATTAAGTAGATTACAAGCCATTCTAACCTCTCAAACACCTGCTGTTATTCTAGCTGGTCGCTACACGCCTTTAAAAGAGTTAGTACGTGTTTGCTCAGAAGTGAAAATTCCCTTGTTTCAAGCTCAAGGTTCTACTATGAGCTTAGTTAGTAAAATGACCTTAATACTCAACGAAGAGTTTTCTTTAACCATGACCTGTCATGGGACTTTAGTCGAAGCTTTTGGAGTAGGATTATTGATACAAGGAGATTCCTCAGTAGGTAAAAGCGAAGCTGCTTTAGGATTAATAGAAAGAGGGCATCGTTTAATTTCTGATGATGTTGTGCGTATTCGCCTGCGGGAAGGCTCTTCCCTTCAAGGATCAGGCCCTGAATTAACGCGTCACTTACTTGAAATTCGAGGGATTGGCATTATCAATGTAGCCCACCTATATGGAGCAGTATGTGTTAGGGATGAGAAAACAATTGATCTCATTATAAAGCTAGAAGAATGGGATGAACGTAGGTTCTATGATCGAGTGGGTCTAGATGAAAAATATTGTGATATTCTTGGAATAAAAGTTCCTTTTCATGTGATTCCCGTTAAACAAGGTCGAGATATTGTTTTGCTGATTGAAACTATTGTTTTAAATCAAAGATTAAAAGAAATGGGATATCATTCTGCTCGAGAATTCAATGCTAAGTTATTGGAAAGTATTTCTAGAAAACAGAGTAAGAGGGCTAAAATTTGTGAAGCTCATGCGCAAAGTGAGAGTTAAAAATGCAATGGGATTGCATGCTAGACCAGCTACTGGAATTGTTAGATTACTGCAGGGGACGAAGTCTGCTGTTTCTTTTACTTATCGCAAAGAAACAATTAATGCACGCAGTATCATGAGCATTTTGATGTTAGCTGCAACAAAAAATTCTTTGATTACTATTTTGGTAGAAGGAGATGATGCTCAAGAAACTATGAAGAAGTTAGTTAGTGGATTTGAGAATCATTTTGGAGAGCAGTAAATGTCCAAAAAACAAGAAGATAGTAACCAGGAAAAACGGGTTCAAGGCTATTCGGTTAGTGAAGGAATTGCAATAGGACATCCTTTTTTCTTAGAAAATATAGAAAAACCCATTCCTAATTTTCCTATTACGTTAAATGAAGTTGATCAAGAGATTCAGCGTTATCACATAGCTTTAAGGTGCAGTAGCGAAGATCTTAAAAAGCTTTCTAAATATTTGACTTATAAAGGTTCCAAAGAAGCTGCTACTATTATTGATACACAAATCCAAATTCTTGGAGATCCTTGTTTAACCACTCAAGTGGAAGAAAAAATTCGACACATGTTGCAAAATATCGAAGCTGTTTTTCATTCTGTTATTACAGACTATGAGATTCGTTTTTCTTGTATAAAGGATAGCCTTTTTCAAGGTAGATGGGTTGATATAATGGATTTAGCAAAAAGAGTGCTTAGACATCTTTGTTTTCAAGAGCAAGCTCCTTGGCTTAATGTTCCAGCTGAGTCGATCATTTTTGCAAAAGATTTAATTCCTTCTTATGCAGCAGTTGCTGAATACCCTCGTGTAATTGCTTTTGTTACAGAAGAAGGGGGCGCTAGTTCACATGCAGCACTTATTGCTAGATCCAAAGGAATTCCTTATGTGACTTGTATTAATTTAAATAATCTGAGCTTATGCCTAATCCAATGCGTTATCGTAGATGGATACAGTGGGGAAGTTGTTTTAAATCCTAATGATAAGACTTTAGCAGAATACCAAAATCGTAGAAATAATTTACAAAAATGGGTTAAGAGAATTCATGTAAATATAGACTCTGTTTTACAAACAAAAGATGGGCACTCTGTAGAATTATTAGCAAATGTAGGCCATCTGCATGATGTCGAGCAACTTACAAAACTTGGTGCTAAAGGGATTGGTTTATTTCGTACAGAATATCTCTTTTTTCAAAATAATCATTTTTCTTTTTCAGAAGAACATCAATATGAATTTTATTTGAAGATTATTCAAAAAGCTGCTGATATGCCTGTAACTATTCGTGTTTTTGATATTGGTGGAGATAAAATTCCACAGTTTCTATCTCTTAGCCCAGATAGTTCTGTATCCAAATATCGAGGTATTCGTTTTCTTCTTTTGCATAAAGATATTTTTCGTATGCAGTTAAGGGCTATTTTGCGAGTAGCGTATCATGGAAATGTTCGCATTTTATTACCCTTAATCAGTAATCTTATTGAATTAGAAGAATCGCGTGCTTTGATAAAACAAGTGTCTCAGGAGCTGTCTCAAGAAGGGATATTATATAAATCGAATCCACCTTTGGGATGTATGGTTGAAATTCCATCTGCTGTATTCATTTCTGGTTCTTTAGCAAAACACTGCGATTTCTTGTCTATTGGCACAAATGATCTTATACAATATAGCTTAGGAATAGATCGTAGTGATTATGTAGAAAATGATTTTAATTACTCTGTGCATCCTAGTATAATCCGTATGATTAAAATGGTTACTTCTGAAGCTATACAAAATAAAAAAGACGTTTCTATTTGCGGAGAAATTGCTTCTAACCCTCTTTTTGTTGCTCTATTAATGGGATTAGGGCTAAAAATCTTTTCCTGTTCTCCTCGTTATATTCCAGCTGTTAGATACGTAATTAGGCAAATTAATTTTAAAGACGCATCTATTCTAGCAAAGAAGGTATTAGAGATGGATTCTTCATCACAAATTTTTGAGGCCTTACAAAATTACCTCAATTCTATACATGTTCCTGATTATTTGTACGGCAATCTTCATTCGAAAAAATAACCAGTCCTACATAGCTGGGTGTTTCGGATAGGAGCTCCTTAGAAAGATAACCTAGAAGCAAGGAGTTTTCTTACCCTTTAGCAGTACATGCATGGCTTGGAAGAATGCAATTCTCTGGATTTTTAGAAGAGCTGCTTTAAGCTTGCCGAACAACTGGGGTATATTGATGCCCAGTAAATCTCAGTATATGGTTTTTTAGAGGATGTAGAGAAGGAAAGCAAGTTGGTTTTGGGTACAAAGAAGGATTAACATCACATTTACTAATGGGAAAATCAAGAAGGCCTCTTATAATTACTTCTATATCGGCATCCAGGGTTGAGAAAGAACAAGAGATCGCTCCGCTTAGAAAAGTTATTCCCTTGATTAAAAAAAAGTGTGGAATCAGGCAAGTGCCCCCATGCTTGAAGCAGATAGATGTCCTTTCCTCTGTTGTTTTTCCTTTAATGGTTCGACGGGATGTCACTTCTATCAATGATGTGAGATCCTTCCATTTACTCCTACACGTCAGCCAATCTAGCTGATTTGTAACGACCACTTCTCGTTCTTCTATTCTACCATGCCCTTTTTCACAACTGAAGTTAACCAGGCAATTTTTATGACCGGTCTCTCTTGCTT
>JAUPVT010000041.1 GCA_030916885.1 Chlamydiota bacterium | reverse complement strand
GTTGATGTCGATATTTGCTACATTAACTTCAAAGTTAGGAGCCGCTGTTACGCCATTGGGATTGGTAATGGTAACAGTATTTCCTGTTGATGTAAGTGTGCGACCGAAAAAGGTTCCTGTACCGTTATAAGCAACAATTCCTGACTGACTTAAATTTATAGCATTATTTGTTGTCATGGGATCACTTTTGTTATATGGATTTTTTATGTAACTTTATTGGATTGACTTTAAGATAAGTTCTTGATTTAACAAGAAGGTCTTGTATTTCTAATGTTTTATTATTACTTACAATGCAACTTCCTACGATTAGATACTATCTCTTACATTTGTTTAGAGACTTTTATCTGTAACCAATAGCCACTTCTTTGGGAAATCTGCTTAACTTTTTTATTTTTATTAGAAGAGGATGCTTGGGTAGTATGATGGATCCAAAAAAATATATCTATAACAATTTATGAACCTATCTCGAATTGAATTTACTATTTTAAAGAGACTTGCTAACTCAAAAAATTGATCTACGCCAGAGGAAAACCACTACAGGAAATAACATCAATACGTGTTTACTCTGAGCCATAATCTTTATCTGCTTCAAGTTAAGCTGAGTGATCACTTTTACCCCCTGGATTCCGATATAGAAGTAATTGCAGGAGGCGTTCCTGATTTTTTCATCAGTAAGTGTAATGTTACTCCTTTACCTTTGTACCAATAATCAAGATGCTTTTCTCCTACACATCCTATATAAAAATCGTCTACTTAGAGTCTCTGAGAATCAATACACCTTAGTTGTTAGATCATATTTCCATTTAGGGTTTGAGCATTTCTAGATAAGTTCATAAAAAACAGCTTGCAAGAGAATAGTCTTTTATTAAAAAAAAGATTCTTTTAGATACAGCAGCATTAGTTTTCTATAAAAAAGAAAATAAATTGTTTTAGTTTTTTATTTTTTTGTTATCATTTTCATGAAGTTTAAAAACTTTTTTGAGGATAAGATGACTAAAATAAAAGTACTTAAAGTAGATGAAAAAATGGAAAAATCATTAACAAATATTTGTGATGCTGCATTGAGATATCATGGTCTGCAAATTATGAATACAGTTGTTGAAGTTGCTAGTGCTATCCGTGATCAAGAAGAAGAGAAACATGAAGAAAGGAATCCATAAAAAACCCTCTGATTTTTTTTGGTTAATACTTTTCTTTTCCATTCTTCTTACCATTTTGTCGGGTGTTACTAGTTGTTTTTTGGCTTCTTCCCCTGGAATAAAGTATAATTTAGTAACATCTGGCTTTGAGACTAAGAAGTGTATTAGTGTTGTAGGTAGCCTTCCCGTATCAGAGCAATATAATTTGGAGCACAATCAAAAGAAAGAGCCGCTTCAGGAAGTACAATGGCTCTTTCTTTCGACTTATTAATAATAAATATTTTATTTGACAAAGCAACGGATAGAAAACTAGTATATAGCCACTTATGAATAATCACCTCTTAGACACATCTAGAAAAGTTGTTACCTTGCCTGAAGCGGCTATTATGCTAGGTATGAGTCCGTTAACAATTAGACGCGCAATTAAAAGCGGAAAAATTAAAGCTATGCAAATCAGCCCGAAAGGAAGATACCGCATCTTAATTGAAGAATTAAATGGATTCATCCAGAGAAATTCTCAAATGACCGCTATAGGATAGAAAACCTCAAGGAAATAAAACTTGTTTTATTGCTTTATTGTGATAAAGCGCTTTCTATATTATAAATACAACGATTTCAAAAAATTACCACCCTGAATGACTTCTATTTGATTTTCAACTCGTTCCCTTTTCAGTTCTTTGACAACCTGAACAGATGGGGTCTGATATTTTTCATGAAAATAGCGAAGACTTGGATTTATGGAATGGTCTGAGTGCTTTACTTCAATAAGTTTTTCCATATGATTATCTCGAGCTAATACAAAATCTACTTCTTTTTTCTCTTTTGTAAGCAAATAATGCAAAGAAACTATTTTAGCTTGGTAATCAGCTTTTGCTAGTGCATGTTTCAAAAGACAAAATCCTACCAAGTTTTCAAACCTAGCTCCTGAGCTACCTTTAACAAGGCCGATATCAAAAAAGTAAATTTTAGGCTCTTTCAACAAGCTGCGAGCAATATTACGTGAAAAGGGTGTTACGCGAAACACGATATAAAGAGCTTCTAGAATTTGAATGTACTTTTTCACTGTATTGGGAGAGATCGCAGCATCTTGAGCAATAGAAGTGTAAGAAACAGGAGATCCCACTCTTTCTCTTAACAGATCAAAAACCAAGCGAATAGCATTTAAGTTCTGAATATTTTCAAAATCAAGAACATCTTCTCTTAACAAGCTATCTATATACTGTAGACGCCATCGATCTGCGTCAATTAAATCTTGGGTTAAAAAAGGCTCAGGAAATCCTCCCCTTTCTAAAAAGCGATCGATTGTATAGTTGACATGAACTTTTTCACATTCAGCAGGAGAAAGAGGCATGAGGCGATGTAGAAAGTAGCGACCGGCAAGAGAATCTCCTACTTGTTTAAAAACTTCTAAACGAGCACTTCCCGTTACTAAAATTTTTTGAAACTCGGGTTTTGTATCGTAAACTCCTTTCAGGTAGTTTTTCCATTTGGGCATTTTATGGATTTCATCGAAAATGAGAAGTTCAACAGACGATGGCCAAGCTTCTTTGAAAAGAATCCTTCGATCTTCAGAGTTATCATAATTTAAATACATTGATGAGGTGAATTGTTTCGAGATAGCCTTAGCTAAAGTCGTTTTACCAGCCTGTCTAGGCCCTGACAAAATAACCATTTTTTTTTGAAGATCTCGCAAAATGCTCTGTTGTTGAAATCTTTCCATACATGACTATTATGCAGATAATCGCGAAATAGTCAAGACTATTCCTCAATGCCCTGCGAAATAGTCGGAATGAACTAAATTTATTTTTAATATTTAAAGGTTATTATTTATTGGGACACTGCTCTTTTTGAAAATTTAGAAATAAGCTTTCTAAAAAATCTCTTTCATGAGCTCAAACTATATCATTTTGCTTAATACAAACGGTTTTTTGCATCCACTGGATATGCGCTTCTCTAACCCGGCTCATCTCACTTTAAATTACCGCTTGGATCCAATTTTCTAATACTTGAAACAAACCTTGATGATAATTTACATTTAATTACAAATTTTAGAGAAAAAGGGGAAACTACAACCGTACTACGATGCAGAG
>JAUPVT010000002.1 GCA_030916885.1 Chlamydiota bacterium | reverse complement strand
TTCTTTTTTTTCTTTTAAAAAAGAAAAACAACCAGTTAAAAGCACAATAATACATGAGAGAAAAATTTGAACCATGATATCTTCCTATCACTTTTAAAGAGATCGTTTTTAGATTTACTATAAGATAAATAGATTTAATAACGCGAGGTTTAAAAAAATCATGTTTTTAGTAGCAAGTAGTCCCGTTCCTCTATTCAACACATTTAAATTTCCTAATTATTTTCAAGGAAAAGGCAAATCTATACCATTAGATAATCAAGGATTAATGAGATGTTTAGAAACAATTCTTTTGCCAGGGATGTTATTCGCTTTACGAGAAAAGTTATCAAAAAATATTTATAAGATAGAGACGCCTAATTACCCTGGGGAAAAATTATATAGTCATGAAAAATTTTTAATTAAGTCGTCTTCAAAAAAACAACCAATTAACTTGCTTAGTGTTGATACGATTTGCGAAACTTTGCTAGGGTTAATTAAAAAAAAAGAAAAAACTCCTTATTTGTGGGGAGGAAACTGGCCAGAAGGTGTTGCTAAAATGCTTGAGCTTTATCCTCCTGCTGATTTTTCCAGTCTCTCCGAAAAAATGCAAAACATCTGGCAACTCAAAGGTGTGGATTGCTCTGGTCTTCTCTATTACGCTACTAACGGATACACTCCTCGCAATACATCTGACTTAGTAAACTATAAAGACAGTGTTAAAATTAAAAATTTAACAAAAGAAGCAATTATTTCCTTATTAGAACCTCTTGATTTAATCACATGGAAAGGACACGTAATTATTGTCATCGATAAAGAAAACTGTATCGAAAGTACACCTGAAAACGGAGTTCATCTAAGCAATCTCTTTCAAAGAATAGAAGGGGTTTTAGAAAAAAGGAAGCCTGTAAACAAAAACCCCTCTGATGATTCTTTTGTCATTCGCCGTTGGTATTCAAAGAGTTTTAATTCTAGCATAATGCGCTGCGCCAAATAAAGCTGTTGTATCCTCTAATATAAGATAGATAGGAATATCTTGCATAAGGGAAGAAAATCTTCCTTTGGCTGTAAACGCTGACATAAAACCGCCATGTTTAAAGAAAGGCAATAACCTCGGCGCTAATCCACCGCCTAAATAAACGCCTCCTCTAGCTAGATACTTAAGAGCTAAGTTTCCAGCTTCTGCACCATATATGGAAATAAATATTTCTACAGCATGTATACAAGTTGTGGACAAACCCTCTAGTGCTTTTTCTATCACAAGTCTTTGTGGTTCTAACTCGGTAAAGATTGCCTCAATTTCTGGATCTCCTTCTTTCTTTTGAGTATCCACGAGAAATCGATATATTTGATACAGGCCAAATCCAGATAAGACTCTTTCATAAGAGACATGTTTGTGTTTTTTATATAAATAGGAAAAAAGTTCTACCTGCTCTTCATTACAAGGAGCAAAGTCTGTATGGCCACCTTCTGTTGCCATAGAATGGTGTATTTTTGTATTCCAAAATAGACCAGCCTCCCCTAAACCCGTACCAGCAGAAATCAATACCTGATTGCCATTTATTCTTTTTCCCTCGTTTAATGTTACATATTTGTTAGGAGAAAGAAACTGCAGTCCCCATCCACTAGCTTCTAGATCGTTGAGTAAAAACACATGAGGAATTTTAAACTGATGCTGCAACTCTTCTGCAGAAAGGGTCCAGGGTAGGTTTGTTGCCCGACAAACCCCGTCTTGTACGGGTCCGGCTATTCCAAATCCAGCTCGGGAAATAGAAATATCAGGAAATGAGGTTAGAAAATGATGCAGTAAAGAAAAAAAATCAGAAAAATCACGACTATGAAAAGTTTTTTCCTCTACACATTGCAGCTTATCTTCCTCAAAAAGAGCTAAACTAGCCTTTGTCCCTCCTATGTCACCTGATAACAACATAATTTATCCTTTGTTTTTTTATAATTAATTCTGGAATTAGACACCATTTGTAAAATCGATTATCCTTGACGCAAAGGCTCAAGCAGATTCAATCTTAAGATCAGATAACAAAAGGAACTTTATGGCTCAACAAAATGATACAGGAAAAACAAAAGCTCTAGAGCTAGCAATGACACAAATTGAAAAACAATTTGGAGAAGGATCGATCATGACTCTAGGCAAACACTCTTCTTTAAAAGGAGAAATGGGAGTGATTAAAACAGGTGCAATAACCCTTGATCTCGCTCTGGGGATTGGAGGAGTGCCTCGTGGGAGAATTGTAGAGATATTCGGCCATGAATCCTCAGGGAAGTCCACACTTGCTACTCATATTGTAGCCAATGCGCAAAAGAGCGGAGGGCGTGCTGCCTATATAGATGCAGAACATGCATTAGATCCTACCTACGCTGCTAAAATCGGTGTTAAACTCGATGAGTTATTGATCTCTCAACCCGATTCAGGAGAAGACGCCCTAAACATTGCAGAGATGCTAGCACGCTCTAACGCAATAGATGTTATAGTCATCGACTCTGTGGCAGCTTTGGTTCCTAAAAGTGAGCTTGAAGGAGAAATCGGCGATTCTTTTATGGGATTGCAGGCACGGATGATGTCTCAAGCTCTTAGAAAATTAACTGCTACTCTTTCTAAAAGCAATACTTGCGCTATTTTTATTAACCAAATACGTGAAAAAATTGGAATTATGTTTGGTAATCCAGAAACCACAACAGGTGGCAAAGCTTTAAAGTTTTATGCCTCTGTCCGGCTAGACATTCGTCGGTGTGGCACCATTAAAGGCCCAGATAATACAGAGGTTGGCAACCGTGTTAAGGTAAAAGTTGTTAAAAACAAAGTATCTCCTCCTTTTCAAGTAGCGGAGTTTGATATTTTGTTTAATGAAGGAATTTCCCGTATTGGTACTTTAATTGATCTAGGCGTTGATTTAGGTATTGTGGAAAAAAAAGGTACTTGGTTTAGTTTTCAAAACCATCGCTTAGGACAAGGAAGAGAATCTGCCAGAGAGGAATTGAAAAAAAACCCTCACCTAGTAGAAGAAATAGAAAGGCTAATTCTAGCTAAAATTAAAGAAGCAAAGGGCCCAATCACCCCCCTTTTAAAAGAAGAGGCATTGGTCTAACAAAAATAAACCATCGGCAATAACCGATGGTTTTTTCATATACAGTCCACGCACTAAAAAATTATAATAATCTGTTGTTATCCCTTATAAAATAGTATGATTTTCTATAGAGAAAGGTGAGTTGTTGCAAAGAGAAAAAGAACCTCTTCAAGCACAAAACACAGAAGTATTTCGATGGCACAGGCTAGAAAAGTCCTATAGTAAATTAAATTTATTTTTTCTTAGATAAGTTGTATCATGCAAAGAATGACATACTCACGAAATTTAAAATTAAAAGCTTTAAAATATTTAGACAGATATGGTTCTCCTTGCATTCTTTTAAATTGGAAGAAGTGAAAAAAGCAAGATAATTTAGCTCCTAAGTTAAAGAGGAAACCTCCTAGTAAACTTAATAATGAAAAATTAAATTTGTATGTTTAAGAGCATGCGGAAAAAGACATCTTTCTATAAAGAAAGAGATGAAAAGAAACAAGAATAGTTAAAAAAAATCAGAAAACATTCCTGAAGAAAATCGAGTTTACATCGGTGAAAGTGGAATTAATGAATATCTCCAATGCGAAAAGGGAAGAGCTTCTCATGAAGAAAGAATATATGGAGCTGTTTCCGGAAATCGTTCTTGAGCATTTTTAGAAATATGTGCTTAAAAGAAGAAAAATTGGCCTTAAAGGAAGCCTCTCTTTTAAAAGAGAAAAAGCCTGAGCTAAACCTATGCCAACTACACATCAAATTGAGTTTGCTTCTTATATAGAAACACTTAAAAGGTAAAGAATAAATTCCATGTTGAGGTTTTTTGAACTTATCTTCCTTGCAGGAAAGTATGGAGTAACATTTACTTATACTTCTAGCTGTCTTCTTATAAAGAGATTCTGGTTTATATTTTTGCATTCTATTACCACTTTTTCTCTCAATGGGGAAGCAACCGCCTTTTTGTAATTTTTTATTTTCTACATTTGCATTTGGGAAAGTATTAGCTACCCAAACATCTATTGACCCCAAGGGTTCTGCAAACGATTCTTTATATGGTAATATTTTCCAAAGTTTTATGGGATCTGAATTTCTGATGTATTTTTTCACTTTTTCTGAAAAGAGATTGAATGCCTTTTTTGCTTGTTTAACATAAGTTACATTAAAAGAAAAAAAGACCTTCTTACTTAAAATAACCACAGTTATAGTATGATTTCTTGCAGAAATACTCACGCCAGCATATTTACTTTCATTGCACTGTATATCAAACGACCAATCTTGTGTTATTTCAAATTCCCCCTCTCTTTCCGAGGAAACAGAAAGATCATTTTCCAAACGCAAATAACCTGTACCAATAGTCATAGTTTACGCCTTATTATTTCTCAAATCTTGCATATTGAGAAAGCATATCAATAATCTTTTCAAAAGAAGGGGTGAAAAGGGCTAGTTTCTTTAAACATTCACAGCAGCTAGACAACTCATTTTGGAAATACTCCAGTGCTTTTTCAGAACCTAGCATATAAGCTATGCTGAGCTTAAGGTCTTCTTGTGCGTCTTGCTTGATGTCATGAAGATCATCTGCAATCTGAAAAGCAAAACCAAAGTGATGAGCTAGCTTTTTAATCAACCCAAGCTGCTTTATATTCCCCCCTCCAAAAAGCCAGCCAAAAGCAAAAGCGATTTCAAAAAGAGTTCCTGTTTTTTGAGAGATGATTTTTCGTGCGGTTTTTAAAGAATCATCTGGAGGAAAGAGATCAAAAAATTGACCTCCTGTCGCTCCTAAAATCCCAGAGCATTGAGTAGCTATGGAAAGAGTTAACGTACAAATGACATCGCTCGATGCAGAAAAAGGAGAGGAAGATTTTTTAATAACTTCCGCGTTTTGATGAATTTTGCCAAATCCAGCTATCATCAAAGAATAGCTGGCCAAAAGAGCTATTGATTCTCCATAGATCTTATGGGTAGAGGGCTTATCACGCCTTTGATCATCATCATCCATGCAAGGAAGATCATCGACGATTAAGGAAGCTGTATGAAAAAACTCTACGGCTAGGGCCGCATCTAAAACATCTAGTTGATTATTTAGGGCTTCTGCAACCAAGAGGACGATTAGGGGGCGAAAGCGCTTACCACCGCTCATTAAAGCATATTCACAGGCATCGCGCAATTTAGTTTTTTCTCCAAGCTCGAGAAGACTTTGTGTGATTTTTTGATCCACTTTTTCTAAATGTGTGGAAAAAAAAGGTTGTTTCGTTAAGGTTATCATAGAGATTCTACCATCATATATGAAGAGGGTTTTACAAGACTTTTTTGTGGAATATATCTCTGTAAAGTCATGTTTGGATAGCAGATCACATCTTTACCGATACAGGCACCAGGATTGATTACAGTATTGCACCCAATTTGGGAGTTATCCCCTATGCATGCGCCTAGTTTTTTGAGTCGAGTTTTTATTTTTTTCTGTCCCCAATGAACAGAAATGCATTGATGATCTAGTCGATAATTTGCGCATTTTACTCCTGCGCCAAGATTGACTCTATTACCTAAAATAGAGTCTCCCACATAATTAAAATGAGGAGCAGCTGCTTTATTAAAAAGAATGGAATGCTTTATTTCAGAAGCATGACCAACTACACATTGATCTGCAATTAAGACATTTTCTCGAATATAAGCCCCTTGACGAATCTGGCAATTCTGGCCAATTACACAAGGACCTTGAATATAGGCTCCTGGTTCTATGGCCGTTCCAGGACCAATAGAGATCTTTTCAGGATCTATAAGCAATACACCAGGGGGGATACTTATCTCAATTTTTCCTAAATCTTGCTCTAAGAGATAGGCGTGAAGCCGCTCTATCGCCTCCCAAGGATATTTTAGGCCACTAAATAAATCCTTGTGCCTATAGGTATCTAGACAAAATAATGAAAGACTTTCCATGCTACCTTTTAAGGTTTTGAATCTTCCATTCTAAAGGATAACGGAGTTAATGTGCAGAGACATTTTTTTTATCTTCTTATTAAATTTTTTCATAACAAGCATGAGAGCGAACTTTTTGCGCAACTCCACAGTAACCGGTTTTAAGAGAAGAAGAAAAACAGAAAGAAAAGTCTGTGGAAATTTTTTTAGTCAATAAAAGGCGAAAAAAACTCTTAGTCAAAATTTTAGGGCGAAATCCTCTTAAACTTTCTATATTAAAACCATTTGAATAACACATCTTCTCTAGCTCTTTTGGCTTAATAAACAAGGAATAAACATGCATATTTTTTGGAGCATTTCGAACAAACCAATCTACACCTTTAATGACAATAACATAACTAGCAAGAGTGCGGTTAAATGTGTGAAAAAAGAAATACCCTCCAGGGCGAAGTACTCGAGAAGCCTCTTGAATCAATCGCTCTGGATATTCTAGATGCTCTAAAACATCTGTTGCACATACAATGTCAAATTTTGTTTTTTCAAAAGGAAGGTGATAAGCGCTAGCTTTAATATATTCCACAGAATGAGTTTGATCGTGTAAACGTGCTATGTCTAAGCTTGTTTCCGAAAGATCCACCCCTGTCACTACATGTCCTTTTTCAGCCAGAAAATTTGTAAGAAAACCCGCACCGCAACCAATGTCTAAAATATTTTGATTAGGGTCTATTTGAGAGGCCACCCAATCTTTTCGAAGTGCATTTTCCGCTCTTAATAAGGCAACAGGGTGGTCATTTTCTAGATACCAACGCTCTTTTAATTCGTTGTAAAAAGAGTTATTGATTATTCTTTTTCTACGCATTTTTCTTTCCAAACTAAGTTCCAAAAGACTACTTGATAGATCAAGAAAAGGGTAAGTGCTATTACTTGGAACAGTAAAAATTTGTGCAAAATTTGTGGTTTAGTTAACCACTGCTGCATCCAGCTAGCAACGGGTTTTTCCTGACTGATCGGCCAAATAAACCCAGCTAACCCCAAAGTAATCGGGTGGAGAGTAAATAATAGTGCATGCAACCAATTTTCCCTTGCACAACAATGATGTTTATGCACAAATTCATCTTTAGTTACCAAAACACAAGAGATAGCAGAAAGAAGCAAGTAGCTTTTCAAGGTTGAAGAAGAAAAAGGAACAAAAAGGGCAAAGGAAAAACAAATCAAAACGCTTAGCGTATCAATCGGATGTCCAATTCTTTCCCAACGAGGCAGAGTTCTTTTTATATGAAAATATCCTTCATCAAAAATCATAGCGACGGCTTGCAAAATAAAAGGGACAATAGCTATTAACCACATGGCAACCTCTTTTCCATTATGGACCCACAAATCGTAAGACCTGGACCAAAAGCCAAGCTCACAATAAGAGATCCTGATACCACTTTTGAATCTTCTAAAATTTCTTTCCATACATGTGGCAGAGTAGCTGAAGACATATTGCCAAATTGCTGCAAAATGAATTTACTATGAGCTACTTGAGCAAAACTTAAGCCCAATACTGCTTGAATAGATTGAACAATCTTAGGCCCACCTGGATGGATAGCAAAAAGTGCATTTTGTAAGATGTACTCGATGGTAAACCCCGATTTTTGACTCATGCGAACTAAGTAAGGATAGATAGATTGGGCAATTAAAGCTGGTATTTCTTGAGACAAGGAAAGAGCAAATCCCCAATTTTCCATTTTCCAGTGCATAGCATTAAAAGAGTTAGAAACCAGTTCTTCATGAAGGATATAGAGTTGAAAATGCTCAGAAGAACAACTGGATTGCGCTCGATATTTTATAAACCCATCTGCAAACAATGATTGAGAGACCAATTGGTTTAGTTCATGCAAAGAAGGATTCGTATGTAAAGAGCAAATCTCTGTATGAACGATATCAATGCAATCTTCTGCTTGCAAAGATCCTTGTGCTAATCTTAAGGCAGGAATAGATGCAGAACAGCCCATGTGATAGACATGCGAAACAACGGTTTTCTCTCCCCATCCTCTTTGAGAAACCATTTTTTGCCCACCACTAGGAGAGACGTATCCAGTGCAAGTTACATGAATTAAGTGATCTGGAGAAGTAGCAGATTCTGGATAAAATTGCTCAAACGCAGCTTCCACCTGATCGGAAAAAATTTTAGATCGGGTTGTTAAATCAACTCCAAAAGAAGACTCTTCCAGACGGTAAACCTTCATCTTTTCCCACTCCGTGTGTAGAAAATCGCTTAAAACATGTCCTCTTTTTGAAATTCGATTGGGCTTACAGGCAACATGATCTAGTTTTTGTTTGAGATTCAGCGTAAAAGGTTGAATCTGCTCTGCTTGTTTTCCTTGTGTGTAAGCTTCTGATTGTGTATGCGCTTGAATGAGCCAATTCAATGTTTCTTCTTGCGAGCTTTCATATGTAGGACGAATAATTTCAAATTGACTCAAAGTTAACATAGACCCAACAGGTTAAAAAAAACATTTATAATATTTAATTGCGTTAATTAGCTAGGGGAATTTTCATAAAGATTTTAAGGTCTAAATTCTCTTTAACTACTCTTATATATATATATGTCTTCTTCTTATGGGTGTGTGAAAGTGTTCATAAGTGGGAGTTTTTAATAGAGAAAATAAATTGTTCATGAATTGAAGATAGCTTGATGATAAAGTAGTGGTTTTGAACAATCAACATCTTGTTAACAAGGTTATGGACACGGTTATGAACATATTTTCAACATCACTTCATTGCGATTATTTTCCTATTTGTTCGGGTTGTGACTTTCAAGGACAAGAGCTTGCCCCTCCTGTTTTTTCTTCTTTACAAGGTTTTTTTGTCAAGCAAGCTCCTCATCTAGAAATTCCTCTTATCTATCAAGAGCCACAGGGCTGGCGTTTTCGTGCTAAACTTGCGGTAAGAGGGTGTTCTGATTCTCCTCGTATTGGTTTGTTTCAACGAGGAACTCACAATGTGGTTTCCATTCCTCACTGTCCCTTGCACAACAAAGCAATTCTCAAGAGTTATCAACAGATAAGACAAACTATGATTGACTTTCAAGTTATACCATATGACGAATGTAAAGGGGAGGTTCGCTATCTGCAGTTCTTGGTAGAAAAAAAAAGTCAGACGGTTCAATTATCTATTGTTGTCAATCTTTCCAAACCTACAAACAAACTTGATGCGTGGATTCATCATCTTTATTCTTTAGGTGAATTTCATTCGATCTGGTTAAATTTTAATACAGAAAAGACCAACCGCATTTTTAGTGACAATTGGTTATTGTGTGCAGGCGAGTTGTACCTTCAGGAAAAATTTGGCAGTATGCTTTGTTCTATTCACCCTGCTTGTTTTGTTCAAGCCCATTTAAGCTTATTTGAACACGCTTTATCCATCATTTGTCAAGAAGCCCTTCGATCAAAAAGGGTTTGTGAGTGTTATTCTGGAATAGGTGTTATTGGATTAAATCTCGCCTCATTTAGCAAAGAGGTTCACTGTATTGAAATGAATCCCTTTGCTAAGCAGTGTTTTGATCAAACTTGTTCCCTTCTTCCTCAGAATATAACAAACAAAGTGTTTTTCCATCAAACATCCACAGAGAAAAGTTTAAGACTGATTAAAACATCCGAAGTGATTGTTGTTGATCCCCCAAGAAAGGGCTTAGAAGCTCTCGTGCTCGATGCAATTAATCAATCCCGAGCAGAGCAGCTTATTTATTTAAGCTGTTCTACAAGCTCATTTATACGTGATTGTGATGCATTGCTGAAAAACGGTTGGCAGGTGGAAAAGGTTTTTGGGTATCTGTTTTTTCCGGGAAGTAACCATGTTGAGACCTTGTGCATCTTGAAAAGAAATTAACGAATACGTTGAGAGGTTTTGTGTTTTTTTATGTTTTAGACGAATATTAAGGAGAGTTTCAAATTTACTTGGATTAAAAGAGAGAGCCTTAATCATTACACTCCTCTTAAAGTTATACTAAACCTTCCCATTTCCCAAGGAGTTGAACTAGCATGTGGAATATTTCCAAGGCTGTGGATAAATAGTAAAAAATGCAGCTTTTTTATTAAAGCTGCGGAAAACTATAACATGATCTTGCCACCTTTTTTTTAGAGAGCCAGAACACGAATGTTTTGCTGATTCACCCATACTGTTTCAAATTCTTGAGGCGACAAATACCCTAGAGTAGAATGAGACCTCTTTTTATTATAAATACCTCTATGTATTCAAATAAATTATTCATAGATGCTTCTTTTATTTTGAACTTACAGAGGTTAGCATTTTCTGTTTTTAAACGATGAAAAAAAGCTCTCTACAACGGCATCATCATAACAGTTTCCTTTTCCACTCATACTTAAAATTATTTCATGTTGATCAGTTTTCTCTTAAAATCTTCGGTTGTATATTGATAGTCGCGATCAGAATGATGAATCAGGGTATTTTCTGGTTTTCGGGGCTTTGCCTAACACACTGAGGTAGGTTTTAGTTTATGGCAGCTGGAAGAAAGCAAAAGGGATCAGAGGCTTCAAATTGATCATTTACATTTCCTGAATACACTTTGCCATTGGTTAGGATCAGTTTTTTTACTGGACTTTTCTCTGTCAAATCAAAGTCTAATAAGGAAACCCAAAAGGTATTAGGGTTTGTAGCTAAATCAAAATAATATACTCTGTTTTTATTGTCTGGAATGCTGCGCCAAAGAGTTGATGCAATGTTTGGCTGGCCTGAGGTGGTAATTCCTAGAGGTATGTTTACACTGCGGATAACGCTTGTAACGCTAGCTATAGCCTGGTTAGTGTAGGTTCCTTTTGGTACTGTTATAATATAGTTGAGATCTGTTGATTTTGGGATTGCTTGAATGAAAAAAGAAGCTCTAGCAAAACGATCTGCTGCAAAGCTAGTTCCGGGAAGAAAGGTTTGTCCACCTATGGCTTCCCAGTATTTATTTAGAGCAAGCTGCTCATCAAATTTTGGCGAGTTCGTCATTACTGGATATTGCTTGCCATGATGAATGACAAGCTTTCCACCTATGTATTCAAAAATAGCAGAGTCTCCTCATGCATCTGAGATGGACAAGTGTAGTTGTGCAGGTTTAGCATTGGGGAGATTAGAACCTAGAACCTGGAAGGGTTCTGAGGATAGTTGATTTACAGCTTCGGCAACAGTTGCAAAATTATCAAGAACAAACTGCGCCCATAAACTAACGGATAAGAGAGACTTTTTATTTTTAGATTTTCCGTAATCAGATTCCACAAGATAGAGCAAGTTAGCAACAAGTCCTTTTTCATTTATCCCATCAGTCGTTCCTGCTTCATAGCCAGAAACAATAACACTACCGTATTTAGCAATCCATGTAATGGAATTAGGACCGGCTTCACCATTGCGCTCTATGCCCCTTGGGAATATCCAGAGGTTAGAGTGCATATCTTCCATCCAATCCATTGATCGTCCTGTAATAACAACGTTTTGAGCGCCTTGGTAGAGAATGCGAGTACAGGCTTCAGCTGTTATTGAAAAGGCAGTAGTGACAAAAAAACAGCTACATATTGAAGGGTTTTTTTAAGATCATGACTTTTTCCTCAAGAGTGATCATTAAAAAAACAGATAAAGATCTGGGTGAGAGGATTTGAACCTCCGACCCCTAGCACCCCATGCTAGTGCGCTAGCCAAGCTGCGCTACACCCAGATAAAGATTTAAATAGAAGTGAGCCCTTCAAATTGAAATTCTGCACGCTTAAATTCTTTAACGCCAATTCGAGCGCATTCTTCGATGATTTTTTCTAAAACATCACCAGCATGCACTTCTGCTGCGGATATGTCTACAGATATAGAAGCAGAAAAATTCACTCCCGACCTTACACCTGTCACCTTGAAATTTGCGTAAATAGCTTCTTTTTTTTTGGAAATGTTTTTAAATCGCACAAGGTTGTTTTCTGCTAGATCTTTCATTTTAATACCGTGTCTTCTTGAACTAAAGCCATAGATCCTAAGTCTTAGATCCTTCTTTTGTCAATCAAAAACACTGGACTATTCAGATGAAAAAATGCTATTTTGAACTGCAAAGTAAAGAGTTAAATGAAATATGATGATAAAGACCTCTAATAAATTAACGTACCCTATTCGTGCTTGGAGCATTTGGTTTCTTAGTGCAATTTTTATGTTTTATAAATATGCGATTGAAGTATCTCCAAGCGTGATGACAGGGACTTTAATGAAGGCTTTTGACATTGGTGGTATAGAACTGGGGAATTTAGCAGCTAGTTATTTCTATGCCTATCTACTTCTACAAATTCCAGCAGGGTTGCTTTTAGATAAATTCGGCCCTAGGAACGTCTCAACAATTGCCATTTTTTTATGTGGGGTGGGAAGTCTTATTTTTGCTAGAGCAGATTCTTTAATTTTAGCAGGAACAGGGCGCTTTCTAACCGGTATTGGCGCAGCTTTTGCTGTTGTTAATTGCTTAAAACTCATTGCCAACTGGTTTCCTTTTAAGCAATTTGCTTTCATGGCAGGCCTCATGATGACATTGGCCATGTTAGGAGCTGTAGGTGGACAAGCCCCTTTAGCCATTTTTATTCAAAAGGTAGAGTGGCGTTATGCCATGGAATTGATAGGAATAGCAGGGCTTGTTTTAGCTATTATTTTTTGGATTGTTGTAAGGGATAAAGCACCTGATCATAAAAGAGAAAAACATATCATTCCTACTAGGATTTCTCTTTTTGATAGCATTAAACAAATTTTTCAAAATCCTCAGTCTTGGTGGCTTTCTATCTATAGTGGTTTTGCTTTTGCTCCTGTAATGGTATTTGGAGGTTTATGGGGTGTTTCTTTTATCATGGAAGCATTTGAGTTAACCCATCATAGTTCGGCACAAATGGTATCCTTGATTTTTATTGGTTTTGCTGTTGGAGCTCCTGTCTTTGGATGGTTTTCCGATTGGCTAGGCCGTAGGCGCGTTGTTATGCTGTGGGGAACTGCATTAGCGCTTATTGCGATATCTACAGTGATTTATGTATCGGGTCTTTCTATCTGTGCGCTTGGTTTTTTATTGTTTGTTTTTGGGTTCTGTATCAGTAGTTTTTTACTCTGTTTTACTATGATTCGAGAGGTTAATTTACCGATTCTTGCTGCAACAGCTATCGGATTTATGAACGCTTTTGATGCTCTTCTTGGAGCTGTTTCTGATCCATTAACCGGCAAGTTTCTGGATTTGCACTGGGATGGAAGATTAATAGAAGGAGCAAGGGTTTTTTCGGTAGATGCTTATCAAAGTGTTTTTTTAACCCTTCCTGTTTATTTACTGATTTCGGTTTTTACCCTTTTGAAGATTAAAGAAACACATTGCAAGCCCTCCTATACAATTCCTCTACCTTAAGGCAAGCTTTTTTTTGCTTTCTTTTCTTTTTTTGAGTAAAATTCATTCTTTTTCATTATAGCGTGGTCTTATGGTTATGAAATTAGCAGCTAGTTGGCATGAAGTATTAAAGGAAGAACTTTCTAAGCCTTACATTGCAGATCTTAAAAAATTTTTAGCACAAGAAAAGGCTGAGAATAAAATCATCTATCCTTCTGAAGAGTTAATCTTCAATGCTTTTTTACATACTCCATTTGAGAATGTAAAAGTGGTAATTATGGGGCAAGATCCATACCACGGACCAGGACAGGCACATGGCTTGAGTTTTAGTGTTCCTTGTGGAATACCACAACCTCCTTCTTTAAAAAATATATTTAAAGAGCAAAACCAAGATTTAAATATCAATTTACCAAAAGAGGGCTGTTTGTCCTCTTGGGCTAAACAAGGAGTGTTATTGCTTAACGCAACGCTTACTGTGCGCTCTGGTGAACCAAAATCGCATTATGGCCGTGGATGGGAGGTCTTTACCGATGCAGTAGTTGCTAAATTAGTGGAAAGAAAAGATCCTCTTGTATTTGTTCTTTGGGGAAAATCGGCTCAGGAAAAGATAGGTTCTGTTTTAGAAGGAAAAACAACCTCTCATGTTGTATTAACAGCTGCACATCCTTCTCCTTATTCAGTTCTTGGATTTTTTGGCTGTCATCATTTTTCTCAAATCAACGAAGCTTTAAAAAAATGGGGTAAAGATCCGATTAATTGGCAATTACCTTAAAGATGTTAGTCTCGTTAAAAAAGGCTAAAATAAGAAAAGTGTAGAGCTAGTTGGTTGCCAGTAAACCCAAAACTGAGGTTTTACGATCTATTACAAAGATGGGTCAATAGAAACGATAGAAGATACGTTTTAATTTGCTGTAGATCAAGCAAAACTCTCTGATATTTCCCTCTGGTAGATCCATCTATATATCAAGCTAAGTTAGATTGTTTTTCTCAAAGAGAGATGGTGTGCTTTGATCCTTATTGTAGAGTATTACGCTACGGAATAGATCAAAAACCCTTGCTAGGTAAATTAAATTTGTTTGAGAGCTTCTGTAATCAATTGTCCGAGGTCAGGTTCGTCTTTCAATTGATTAAGAACTGTTTTGATGGCTTTTTGAGCTTGGATAGAAGGATATCCTAAATGGATCAGTGCGCTTAGTGCATCACTTTGCATTTGGTTGTTGTTTGTAGAGGAAATGGGTAGGTTTAAGGTTTTTACTTTATCACGTAATTCAATGATTAATCTTTCAGCTGTTTTTTTACCAATACCTGGTGTTTTGGAAAGAACTTGGACATTACCTTGTAATATGGCTGCATGAAGGTCTGGCAGCTCAAGATGTCCCATTAAACAAAGAGCTATTTTAGGACCCACTCCCGAAATAGTAATGAGAAGCTCAAAAAAATCTCTTTCTAAACGGGTTAAAAAGCCAAATAATTGATGGGAATCTTCTCGAACAATAGGAGCAATATACAGAGTCATTAAATCCCCTTTTTGGGGGAGCTTTATGTGAGTAGGAACCCAAATCCTGTATCCTATGCCATATACTTCTAAAGTAACTTTTAAAGGGCTCGATTCTATAAGGGTTGCTTTAATATAATCAAACATGACTTTTTAAGTTAAAGTGTAAGGTATTTGCATGGCAGATAGCAAGTGCTAAAGCATCTGAGGCATCTTCTGGTTCAGGAATAGACGATAGTTGTAAAATGAGTTGGACCATTTTTTGTACTTGATTCTTGCTTGCCGATCCATTACCGACAACAGCTAGTTTTGCTTTTTTTGGCGCGTATTCAAACACAGGGATGTTTTGGCGAGCAGCCGTAATGATAGCCATACTGCGTGCCATAGCAACTTTGAATGCGCTTTTTACATTCTTATCTACAAATTGCGTCTCAATAGCAACTGCGTCTGGCTTATAGGATTTTAATAATTTTTCAAAGCCATTGAATAAAACTAAATAGCAATGATTGCTATCAGTATGAAGGGGAGGAGTAATTACCCCAAAATCTAAAGGTTCTAGACGAGGGTGTTCTACTTTAATGATTCCATAACCAGATTTCTTAGTTCCTGGATCAATCCCTAAAATGACTAAAGCGGGTTTTTTATACATATCTTTTAACTATAGTGGTAAAATTCCTTTTTTCTCTATGCTAAATCAATATGAATAGCCCTCGTTATTTAGTAAATAATAGATTTGGTAAAATGGTTTTAAGGAGTATAGATGCGATTTTACCCGTGTATCACAAACAAGAGCCTATTGTAGCTCCTCGGAAAATTTTTTTAGTAAACTTGGCTCATCTAGGTGATGTGGTGGTGTCTACAGCAATGCTTGTAGCTTGCAAAGAGTTATGGCTACAGGCTGAAATAGGGATGTTAATTGGCAGTTGGGCTCGTGTAGCTGTAAAGGATCATCCTTTAATTCAAACTATTCATCTGATGGATCATTGGAAGCTAAATGTAGCGACTATACCTTTTAAAGAAAAAATCAAACAGCATTATCACACAATTAGGTTGGCTTTAACAGAGATCAAAAGAGCAACAATATGACTTAGCAGTGGTCCTATATCCTTTTTCCCAAACGCTATTTTTTGGCTATGGAAGATAGGAATTTCTTATAGGGCTGGCTGGACAACTAGTGGTTTTGGGTCACTACTTACGCATCCTCTTAAAAAAATTGATCAAACTAAAGGAATTGATGATAACTATCGTGAATCTATTAAGCTGTCTTATTGGAAAAAAAGTGCAGGTAAAAATCCGGCCTCAGCTCCCCCTATATGTAAAAGTCTTACAGAGCAAATTTTACCCAAAGCTTTTCAGAAAAATACGTATCTTGTTTTCCATATGGGCACTAAAGAATCTCCGAGACTTTGGTTGGGGCAGAGTTGGAGAATTTTAACGCAAAAATGTGTGAAAAGAGGTTTTTTTATTATGTTTACGGGTTTAGCTAAAGAAGAAGCCTGTCGTATCAATAGGGTAACGCATCAACTACCTAATGTATTTAATGCAGCCAATCTCTTGAATTGGCAGGAATTTGCAGCAGTCATTCAAACAGCAAGGCATTTGGTTAGTGTTGATACTTCAGTATTGCATATAACTGCTGCTTATTTAATTCCTACAACAGTTTTGTTTCCAGGAATCAATACACCTATTTTTTGTAGGCGATTAAATCCAAAATCTACTCTGCTATTTAAACAATTAACTTGCGTTCCTTGTTTAGATCGTAGAGGTTGCTCAACAATGGATTGTATCCGTAACATTACACCTGATGAGGTACTTGCAACAATTATTAAAACGAATTGTTTTGTGAGTTTTTTATGATTATTATTATGATGAATTCATGAAATCAATTAAACACATAGAACCTAAAAATATCATCATACGCATGCCTAATTGGATAGGGGATTTTGTCATGGCAACCCCCATTCTTTCCGATGTGCGCAAAGCTTTTCCAAAAGCTTCGATTACAGCAATGTGCCGTATAGGAGTTTGTCATTTATTAGAGAAGGATCCTGATATTAATGAAATATTTTGTTTTAGCAAAGCTAGTGGTTTTAATCGTCGAGATAGTCACCGAGATCTTATAGAAAAAATACGTCGAGGGAAGTATGATTTGGGTATTTTATTGACCAATTCATTTTCTTCTTCCTGGTGGTTTTATAGAGGAAGTGTGACCTATCGAATAGGATATAGAGGCAATTTTAGAGGTTTTTTATTAACTCATCCTTTTTATCCTCCATCTCAATTAAGAAAGCAACACCTTTCCAAGACATATAAGATGCTATTGTCTGTATTGGGGATCCCTGTTTCAAAAACAGCCCCTCGATTATATCTTACTAATCAAGAAATACAGGGAGCAAAAGAGCTCCTTAAACAACAAGGAATGCAAGAGAGTGATATCTTAATCGGTATAAATCCAGCTGCTGCCTATGGCACAGCTAAGTGCTGGCTACCAGACAGATTCGTAGAAGTGGCTCATAAGCTATTACAAAATCAAAAGATCCACCTTGTATTTTTTGGAGATCAAGAAAGTGTGCCGCTTATTAAAAGCATTTGCCGGACTCTGCCAGCAAGAGTTATAAACTTGGCAGGTTTAACCTCTTTAAGAGAGTTAGCTAGCTTAATTTCTCTATGCAGAGTTTTTCTCTCTAACGATAGTGGGCCTATGCATATTGCTGATGCATTAGGTGTGCCTGTTGTTGCCTTATTCGGATCTACTAATGAGATAGTGACAGGTCCCTTTTCTAAAGCTAGAGTAATCCATAAACACGTCGCATGTTCTCCTTGTTATAAGCGTACTTGTCCGATTGATTTTCGTTGTATGAAAGCCATTGAAGTAGAAGAGGTTTATCAACAAGTTTTACAGGCGTTGTTTGACTAATCTTATTAAAAATTTTAACCATGCTTGATACATTACTATATACATTTAAAATCTCCTACTTTGATCGTTTATTAAAAAATGCAGTAAAGAAAAAAAATAAAAAATTTTTGATTTGTTGGAATCGAGGATTAGGAGATATTCCTCTGGGTCTTTATACTTTAATATACCGAATTCGTGAATTCATACCTGATGTTAAAATTACTTTTATTACACGATCTGACCTCCGTTTAGGGTTTAATTTATTAAATCAAGTAGAAGTGCTCATTGATCCTTCTTGGAAAAGAGGAGAGCTTTTCGATCTTAAAAGCACTTTAGCTCGTTTGGAGAAAAGTGAGAAATCATTTGATGTAATTATAGAACATCCAGATCCTACGCGTTGGTTAAAATGGCAACTAGGAAGAGTTACTCCAAAGTTGAATTGGTTAGAAAAATATGATGTGTTATGTGAGCGATTTAGTTTAAATCCCATGCAAAAATGCATAGCGATTCACATTCAGACAGAAACAAAATACAAGTATGAGAAAAATTGGCCAGTTGTTTATTGGAAAGAGTGCTTACATCAACTATTTTCTGAATTAAACCTAACTCCTATCTTATTTGGATTCTCTAAAGAAATACCATTTTTACAAGAAGGAGTCATTGATTTAAGAGGAGAAACCACGTTATTAGAAATGCTCTCTATTATTAAGAATCATTGTTGCTATCTGCTCACTCCTGATTCAGGTGTGCTTTCTATGACGTATTATTTAAATAGTCCCTTTAAGCTTAGTATGATATCTTTGTGGGCAGATCCTAAGCAAGGCGTATTAAAACAGCGAGTGGAATCTCCAAATCCACTGTTGCTGCATATTCCACTCATTGCAAAGCATAAAGATATTTGTAATATTTCAGTTAAACAAGTTATAAAAATCCTTGGTGAACTTCAGGAAAAAGTATGCTAAAACAGCTTTTATCCCAACATTTTCACTCCTTAGAGCAAACTCATCTTTTACATGCTTTAGAAACACTAGGCAGCAATCAGATAGAGGCATTTTGGCAACAGGCACAACGGTTAAATCTTTCTCTCTTAACGGAACAAAGAAAATTGCTCAGTATGGATAAAAAAAATCTTTTATCTATGCCTTTAAAAATCCCTGGCTTAGTAGGGTCAAAAAACTATAAAAGAATAGGTTGTGAACTCATCAACCAAGGGAAAGTAGGCTGTCTTATATTAGCTGGAGGGGATGGATCTCGCTTGGATTGGAAAGGTCCCAAAGGCACATTTCCCATTTGTATAAAAAACCAAAAAAAAAGTTTATTTCAAAGGCTTTGTGAAAAGATTAAGAAAAAGCAGTCTTTAGGACAGTGTCTGCAAATCGCGATTATGACCTCTTTGTCTAACCATGCAGAAACGGAAAATTTTTTTAAAAAAAATCATTTTTTTGGATTAAAAAGTTCTCAAGTACAATTTTTTTCACAGACAAATCTTCCCTTTTTGGATGAAAAAGGCAATTGGTGTTTAGAACAGCCTGGTAAAATAGCAGAAGGTCCTAATGGTAACGGCGATGTATTAAATGGGTTTTTTACGAGTAAAATTGTAGATTTATGGCAAAGCTTACAGATAGAATATGTTCATGTGATCCCCATAGACAACCCTTTGGCAGATCCCCTAGATCCAGAACTCACAGGCTATACAGTAGAGTCTGGTTTAAGTGTAGCTTTGAAAGTTGTAAAGAGAGAGTCTTTTCAAGAGAAAATGGGAGTTGTAGCACAAAAAAAAGAAGGCATCGCAATTGTAGAATATTCGGAAATTTCTCCAAAGAGATATAAAGAATTTCTTTTTTGTAATGTAAATATATTTTGCTTTTGTTTGTCTGACTTACAAAGTCTTTATTACCATGTAAAGTTGCCTTTGCATCTAGCTAGAAAAAAAATGAATGTACTTTCCTTCAGTCGGACAAAACAAATCTCTTGCTTTATTTGGAAATATGAAAAATTTCTTTTCGATGTGTTGGATTACTTACCTCGCAGCGCTACTCTTCTCTACCCTCGTCATCTTACATATGCACCGTTAAAAGAATTAGGTGATTTAAAAAATGTCGAGAAAGCGCTGATTGTTTATGAGAAATTAGAACAAGAATTAATACCATAAGTATATAATATATACTTTATTTTTTAATAAAAATAAATAGATAATACGGGATTATTCAAAAAAGAAAAAGGGATCTAAATGAAAATTGGCTATTTAGGCGCAGGAACATGGGGTTTTTGTTTAGCAGCTTTGCTTGCATCAAAAGGTCATAAAGTCATTTTATGGACGGCAAAACCAGAATTTGCCAAGTTGCTATCAGAAAAAAGAGAGCATCCTAAACTACTTCGCTTTAAAGCAAGCGATAACCTCAGCTTTACTTCTGATTTATCAGAAGCTATCGAAGATGCTAAGTATATTGTTGAATCGGTTACCTCAAAAGGAATACGCCCCGTTTTTGAACAAGTGTTGGAAAGAGGAAAAGTACGTTGCCCTGTTATTGTTACTTCTAAGGGAATTGAGCAAAATACCGGTTTATTATTGCATGAAGTAATATTAGAAGTTTTAGGAGAAAAGATGCGAGATAAGATTGCTTGTTTAAGTGGCCCGAGCCATGCAGAAGAAGTTATTCAAAAATTACCTACTTCGATTGTATGCGCAGCTTATCATGTTCCTTTGATGCACCAAGTTGTTGATTTATTTATGACCTCTTATTTTCGAATCTATCCCAATTCAGATATAAATGGTGTAGCTTTTGGTGGATCTATGAAAAACATCATTGCTATTGCTTGCGGTATTTCAGATGGGTTAGGATTTGGAGATAATACTAAATCTGCTCTAATGACACGAGGCTTGCATGAAATTCGAAAGCTCTCTGTTACTAAGAAATGTAATCCGGAAACTTTAAATGGTTTATCTGGGTTAGGAGATCTCTGTGTTACTTGCCTATCTAAACTCAGTCGTAATTACATGTTTGGAAGATTAATTGCAGATGGCTTAACAAGAGAGAAAGCTCAAGAAAAAATCAGTATGGTGGTTGAAGGAGCTTATACCTGTATTTCTGCATTGCAATTAGCAGCAAAAGAAAATATTCCTGTCCCTATTACAGCGGCTATTTGTTCTATACTCTATGAACAATTAGATCCAAGAGATGCGGTAAAAGCTCTTTTGCAAAGAGCTATTAAGGAAGAGCACTTATAATGGAATTAGATGGGATAAAAGTTGTTACAGCTCAAGAGATGAGAGATATTGAAAATAGATGCTTGCAAAAGGGCTATTCAGAACTAGAATTTATGCAACAAGCAGGGGTTTCTATTTCAAGGCAAGTGGAAAAATTTATTCAAGAAAGAGGGTTACCCAAAGAAGTGTTGCTTTTTGCAGGTAAAGGAAATAATGCAGGGGATGGTTTTTGTGTAGGTGCGATCCTAGTTACAAAAGGATACTCTGTTATAGCCTATCCCATTTATCCGGTAGAGCAATTTGGTGCTTTATGTCGGAATATGTATGAGAATTTTTGTGCTCAAGGAGGAAAAATAGAATTCTCTCTTGAAAAAATACGAGAAAGGATGAACCATGGGGGTCTTATTCTAGATGCTCTTGTAGGAACTGGAATGAAAAAGAGTGCAGATAACGAGTTAGCCTCTGCTATTAAAATAGCTAATTGCTCAAAGCTCCCTATTCTTGCCATTGATATCCCCTCGGGTTTAAATGGCACTACGGGCGAGGTGAGATCAATAGCTATTCATGCTACTAAAACCATCTATTTAGAATTAGCTAAAACAGGATTCTTTCTACGAGACGGATGGAACCATGTAGGAGAAATAGTTCGAGCTAGTTTTGGCCTTCCAGAAGATAAAGTGAAAGCCTCTGCATATTTGCTGAATTTATCCTCTCTTAAATTACCTCCTATCCAACGGTCTTGGCATAAATATCAAAAAGGGTATGTTGTAGCTGTTGCAGGTTCTAAAGAGATGCCAGGATCTGCTATTTTAGCAAGCTATGCAGCTTTAAGATCAGGTGCAGGGATTGTACGTTTGTTTTCCCCAGATAAGATTACAGTCCCTTATGAAATTATTCATCAGACTTTAGATAAAGATTTCGACACATTAGACCAAGAAATTGCTCGAGCTAAAGCTATATTAGTGGGTCCGGGTCTTAGACGCATAAAAAAAACGGATAAAATCGTTCAGCATCTGCTTAAGATCAGTAAACCACTAGTCATCGATGCAGATGGTTTATTTTCTTTAGCCAAACACCCTTCTTGGAAATTGCCCTCTTCTTGTATTTTAACCCCACATAAACAGGAAATGAAAAGATTACTTGGATCCGATACAAAAGAAGAAATCGATTGGTTATTTTTATGTCAAAATTATGTAGAGGAAAAACAAGTGAACCTTGTTCTAAAAGGTGCTCCTACTTTTATCTTTACGTCCGGTCATTTACCTTTAATCATCACACAAGGAGATCCAGCACTTGCAACAGCTGGAAGCGGAGATGTGTTAACAGGTGTGATTGCAGCTCTTCTCTGTTATCGATTAACCCCTCGTTATACTGCTGCTTTAGGTTGTTATATTCATGCAATAGCGGGGAAAAAAGCAGCTAAGGATTTGACCTCATATGGGGTTGTGGCATCAGATCTTTTAAACTATTTACCAAAGGCGTTTTCTTCAATTGAATACGCAACTTAATTCATAAGTTTTTGTGTTCGAAAAAACAACTTCTGATTTTCTTGTTAAAATGATATATTTTCAATCAAAAACAAATATTTTGTTGAAAAAACAAGAAAGCTCTTTAGGAAAGAGCTTATAAGCCTGTAATGCTTATTTACAAAATGTAAAGAACCACTACCTTATCGAAAAAAGAGTTAAGGAAGTTCTAAAAAGGATCACATTTGATCTTTTCTCAGGAGAACTCGTTTCTTTATTAGGGTTGAAATGCATAAGTCTCGACTTTATGATTAAGTCTTATTTTTCTATTCTTGTTTTTAAAGGATATTTTCAATGCCGAAACAAATTCAAAAAATACTTTTCCCCTATGCGTTAGTGGTCTTATTTGCCTATATTGGTTTTTCGTTGCCTCTTCCAATTTTGCCTAAGATGTTTTTAGATTCTCAAACTTCAATTTCTCCTCATCTTTCTTATAAGTTAAGGATGGTTCTATTGGGAACTGTTATGGCATCTTTTCCTTTAGGGCAGTTTTTTGGATCTCCTATTTTAGGCTCTCTTTCTGACCGACGTGGAAGGAAAAAAGTTGTTCTCCTTTCTTTGATGGGAACTACTCTTGGGTATTTGACGATCGCTTTTTCACTATACCATTATTCGATTGCTGGGATGGTTATCGGCTTGATTGTGTGTGGTTTTTGTGAGGGAAACGTGACAATAGCTCAATCTGTCATTGCTGATGTGACAGGGTTAGATGAGCATAAACATCGAAAACCTGTGTATTTTGGTTGGTTGAACATTTGTATTTCTCTGGGATTTATCATTGGCCCTTTAATGGGAGGAGTATTGGCGGATTCAAGTCTAGTTCCTTGGTTTACTTTTGCTACTCCTTTTTGGATAGCTGCATTAATGACCTTAACGGGGATTTTAGTGATTGCTTGGTATGCAAAAGAAACGCTGCAGCTACACAGAGTAGAGAAAATTGTTTTTTTCCCTTCTTTGTCAGGGAAACTCAAAGCGCCTAAAATTAGGCTGTTTTATTTATGTAATTTGTTTCTGGCTATAGGATATTTTTCCTTTTTTCGCTTCTTACCTGTATTTTTAGAAAGGCAATTTCACTTTTCTCCAGCTATTTTATCTTATGAAATGGTTTATACCTCTTTTTCTCTAATGTTAGGTGTGCTTTTTCTGATTCCCTGGCTTTCTCGTCGTTTAAAACCCATTGAAGTGCTTTGTCTATTTTCCTTTCTTTTATCTGTAAGTTTTGTAGCTGTTGTTTTACCAGAAAATGTATATGCTTTGCTTCTTACCATTCCTTTAGTTGGGCTGTGTTTAGGAGTTGTCATTACACACGGCTCATTATTGATTTCTAATGCGGCAGAAAGTCATATACAAGGACAGGCTTTGGGGGTGTTAACCTCTGTGCAAACCCTGGCAGAAATTATAACCGGGATCTTTGGAAGCATTCTAGCGGTAGGTATTTTTACTATGCCAATTTACATTGGTGCTGTGATGGTATTTTTGTGTGGGATCTTATTATGGTTACAAATGAAAAGAGAGATGAAATGTTAACAGGATCTATTGTTGCTTTAATCACCCCGTTTACACAAGAGGGAGCTGTTGATTATTTAGCGCTGAGTGCTTTAATTAAGTGGCATATTGAACAAGGCTCTCAAGGGATTGTTCTATGTGGTTCTACAGGAGAAGGTATAAGTTTATCTTCACAAGAGAAATTAAACATTTTCAAGCAGGGTGTTCAGATTGGAAAAGGGCATATTCCTATCATTGCAGGAACAGGAACTAGCAGCACATCTACTACAGTTGAGCTTACTCAAGCAGCAAAAAATATCGGAGTTGATGCTTGTCTTGTGATTGTACCTTACTATACCAAGCCTGGCATTCAAGGTTGTATTGCTCATTACAAAGAGGTGTGTTCTGTAAAAATCCCCATTTTTATTTACCATCACCCAGTAAGAACAGGGATTAAGCTCCCCATAGAAACCTTAGTGAAGATTGCAAAAGATCCTTACGTATGGGGAATTAAAGAGAGCTCAGCAGATATTGAGTATGCGGTTAGGCTTTCCCAAGAGATAGCAAAGCCTCTTTTTTGCGGTGACGATCATCTAGTAGTTCCTTTAATGGCACTAAAATTTAAAGGGTGTATCTCTGTAATAGCAAACCTCATTCCTAAACAGTGGCAGCAATTACTTTGTATGTTATCCGATCAGGATTTTAAGCAAGCTAGCAAATTGTATGAGAAATACCACTCTTTATGTACGAGTTTATTCCTTGAGAGTAATCCGCAATGCGTAAAATATGCTCTCTATCAAATGGGTTATTGCCTTCCTCATTTACGTCTACCTTTAATGAAACCGAGTATAGACGTAAGAGAAAGAATTAGAAAGGAAATGCAAGCGTTGGGTTTATGCTCAAATTTCCATCTTAGCGGAATAGGTGGATAGATTTTGATATTTAGCCAAAATAAGCTTTACTTCATTCAAAAATTCCTGTGTTTGCTCGCGCGCGCACCCTACGAAATGTTTTTCAGTAGCCATTTTTTTGAGCTCATCTAAAGAGAGACCCATTTCTGGATCATGAGCAATTTTATATAAAAGATCACAGGTCTTGCCTTCTTCTTTGATTTCACGGCTAGCTAGAAGACTGAGTTCTCTTAAGCGCTCATGCATTTTTTGACGATCTTTTCCCTGCTTGGCTAACTGCATTAAAATATGCTCTGTTACTAAAAAAGGTATTTCTTCTGCTAGATGCTTTTCAATCATTTTAGGATAGACAACCAAAGAGGAAGTGATAAAACATAAAAGATCTAAGATGGCGTCCGCACATAAAAAAGCCTCTGGGATGCACAAGCGCCTATTTGCGGAATCATCTAAACTACGCTCTAACCATTGTGTAGCTGCTGTGTAAAGAGGGTTTTCGTTTAAAGAAAACAAGAAGCGAGAAAGACCGCAAATACGTTCGCTACGCATGGGATTTCGTTTATAGGGCATTGCAGATGAGCCTACTTGAGTTGAGGAGAAAGGCTCTTCGATTTCCTTGAGATGGGCTAATAAGCGCAAATCGGTTGCAAATTTATGAGCAGAAGCAGCGACTTGAGTTAAAAAAGCAAGGATTGAAATATCTTGCTTACGAAGGTATGTTTGAGAAGAGATGAGAAGAAGATGATGAAAGCCTAGCTCTTTTGCAACTAATTGATCCAAGGCTTGTACTTTTTCTCTACTTCCCAGTAGGTTTAAAAAAGAGGCTTGTGTTCCTGTAGCTCCTTTAGCTCCTAAAAAACGAAGTTCTTTAATTACAGAGCTACATTGCTCTAAATCAAACTTCAAATCTTGTAGCCAAAGACAAGCTCTTTTTCCCACAGTCGTGGGTTGAGCTGGCTGAAAATGCGTATAGCTTAAACAAACAAGATTTGCGTGCTTTTCAGCAAAAATACACAGTTGACGAATGACTTGAATTAATTTTTTTTCTAATAATTGTAGAGCATTTCTTATGAGAATCAGATCGGCATTATCAGTAACAAAACAAGAAGTAGCTCCTAGGTGGATAATAGGGCCAGCTTTAGGACATTGGTCTGCAAAGGTGTGAATGTGTGCCATGACGTCATGGCCGAATTTTTTTTCATAAGCAGCAGCTTTTGCAAAGTCGATTAGGTTATAGGTCTCTTGCATCTCTTTTATCTGTTCTTGTGAAATAGCAAGCCCTAATTGTTTTTGTGCTTTAGCAAGAGCGATCCATAGCTGTCTCCAAGTAGCGTATCTAAAATGAGGCGAGAAAATAGCAGACATTTCTGCACTGGCATAACGAGAAGCTAATAGCGAGGTATAATGATCAGTCATCAAGAGATTCAACCGAAGTTTTAAGTTCTTTAAGTAAGCTAAAGAGTTGTTGTTTTTGTTTATTGTTAGGACAAAAAGTGGACTTTTTTATTTGTACAAGGGTTTTTTGCAAACTTAAGATAGTAACATTTGCTATATCTTGTGCTCTTTTATCTTTAATCGATAGAGGAAAAGTGATTCGGATGAGTTCTAGCAATTCTTGCTTAGATTGTCCTTGATAGGTTTTTATAATATGCTGTTTTTGAGCAAGAGGTCCTTGGCGACTGGCTAAGCTATAAGCTGCTTGACGTGGGATAAGGTCTAACTGAACTTGCATGGAAGCCGGAATGGCACTGTGTAGCTCATAATACTGCAGAAAGTTGTAAGGGGTTTGTCTATTTCCATAGGTACAAATGAGCCAAGAGCTAAAAGCTCCTTCTTGATAACTAGTTAAAATCTGTTGGGCTTTTTTGATTCTCTCTCCATGTAAAATGATGGCTTGGCTATTGATCGCTTTTACTTCTGCTGTAAGAGAAGACAGGTATTCTAGATCTTGGACGACTTCTTGGTTTTCATTTTTATATTGATTAAGAATGTCTTCTAATGTTTGTTTTTCCATTTCATTAAGAACAGTTACGCGAAATACCCCTGCAAAACTGGAGAGATTTCCGCTAGAGGACAATTCCACTAAATTGGTCATTTTCGAGAGCTTATGAGAAGCTGTTTTTAAACGTTGAGAGAGAAGTGTGTTTATTTTAGCCATGGATGTCCAGCTGTTTTACATACGGGTTAAGAGCTCTTTGGTGAGCGAAATATAATCTTCAGAAGCTCTACTTTTAGGAGATATTTCAAAGAGAGGTTTACCAAAAATAGAGGCCTCTGAAACACTAATATCACGACGCACTTTTGTCTGCAGCATTTTTCCAGGAAAGGTACTTTCTATGATTTCTAAGAAAGCTTGATTGCTTTTTCCACGAGGATTCCAAAAGGAAAGAGCTACTCCTAAAACCTGTAGGGAATGACGATCTGCAATGCTTTGCATAAACTCAGATAAACGCTGCAAGCCTTTGACGCTATAAAATTCAGGTGATACGCAAACAAGAGAGTAATCCGCTGCGATTAGGGCCGATTCTGTAAGCCAACATAAAGAGGGAGGGGTATCTATAATAATAGTATCGTATTGCAAAAGATTTAAGATTTGCTTGAGGCGTTCATGGGAATAACGATCAGCTGCCAGAGCTCCTCTTACCTCGACTCTTTCTAGATAGGTGTCTGCAGGAATTAAATCAAGATTGGCAATTCCACTAGGCAGAATTACTTCATGGATATCTTTTGTTCCTTGCAGAACAGAGGCGATGCTATCTTGAGCATCAGGATCATAACCCAGACCTGCTGTTAAATTTGCTTGTGCATCAAAATCGATCAAGAGCACTTTTTGTTGATGAAATTTAGCAAGAGCTGCTCCCAAATGCAAGGAGGTAGATGTTTTAGCTGTTCCTCCTTTAAAACTACTAACTGCAATTCTAGGCATTCACTTCCTCTGCAAAATAAGATGTTAAAGAGTAATCACTCCTCTCTTGTTCAATCTTATGCAAAAAAACATTCAACGCAAGCTCTCCATGCACAACATTATCGCGGGTGCGCAAATTAATCGATTGATTCTCTAGCTCTTTATCACCTAGAATTAGAATATAATTGTATTGCATGAGTTGTGCGTTTCTTACTTTTTTATTCACTGATTCATGAGAAGCATCCACATCGCTTTGAAATCCTGCCTGTTTAATAATACTACACACTTGATTGGCATAAAGTTCATGTCTATCTGCTATGGGTATAACTCTTACTTGAGAAGGGCTTAGCCATAAAGGGAATTTACCAATAAAATGTTCGATTAAAATTCCTATAAAGCGCTCAACTGAGCCAAATAAGGCGCGATGAATCATAATTGGGCGTTTTAATTGACCGTCTTTATCCATGTACTCCAATTCAAACTTCTCAGGTAGAGCCATGTCAAGTTGAATGGTTCCACATTGCCAGGTGCGCGATAGCGCATCTTTAATGTGGATATCAATTTTAGGCCCATAAAAAGCACCATCTGCTTCATTGATTCGATAAGGTTTCCCCCAAGCATCAAGGGCTTCTTTTAATCCTTTTGTTGCAATTTCCCAATCTTCATCAGAACCAATGCTATTCTCTGGCTTAGTAGAGAGTTCTAAACGATAAGATAGGCCGAATTTGCTGTAGGTTTCTTCAATCAGCGCAATCACATTAAGAATTTCTTGTTTGATATCAGATTTTTGCATGAAAAGATGCGCATCATCTTGATGAAAACTGCGTACACGGAATAACCCACTTAATGCTCCTGATGCTTCATGTCTATGTACATGGCCTAGTTCTGAAATGCGTAAAGGAAGTTCCCTGTAGCTGTGAGATTTAGACTTATAATAGAGCATGCAGCCAGGACAGTTCATAGGTTTAATCGCAAAATGACGCTCTTCAATAGAAAAGGCGTACATGTTTTCACGATAATGTTCCCAGTGACCTGAGGTTTCCCAAAGTTCTTGGCTCATAATTTGAGGCGTTTTAATCTCTTCATAACCAGCTTTTTTATGCATAATCCTCCAAAGGTGGATGAGTTGATTCCAAACAATCATTCCTTTGGGATGAATAAAAGGCATACCAGGAGCTTCTTCTCTAATGGAGAATAAATCAAGCTTGGGGCCTAAGATCTTGTGATCTCGTTTTTTAGCCTCTTCTAGAAGAGTGATATACTCTTTGAGCATTTTTCGATCGGGAAAGGAAATTGCATAAATTCGAGTCAACATTTCGCGTTTAGAATCTCCACGCCAGTAAGCACCTGCTGTTTTTAAAATTTTAAAAGCTTTAATTTTGCCTAAATTGGGTAAATGAGGCCCCCTACAAAGATCGAAAAACTCCGCTTGCTCATAAGCAGTAAGGATTCCCTCTTCTGGGAATCCTTCTATGAGCTCACATTTATAAGGATTATCTTTAAAAAATTTAAGAGCTTCTCTTTTATCAGCTAGCACATGCCTTATAGGTTTGTGATTTTCGTTGATGATTTTATGAACTTCTTTTTCTATGTTTTCGAAATCGGCGTCAGATAGTTTTAAGTTGGCAAAATCGTAATAAAATCCCTGTTCAATAGGAGGGCCGATTGTTGGTTTTGCCTCTGGAAATAATCGCAAAACCGCTTGAGCTAGAACATGTGCGGAGGTATGCCAAAAAACTTCTTTTCCTTCTTTACTCTCAAAGTCGATAAAATGGATTTGATCCCCTTCATGTAAAATGCTAGACAGGTCATAGAAAACACCATTAATCCTAACAGCTAGGGATTGGTCTGGGGCTACTTTGTGCAATTTTTCTGCTACATCTTTTGCTCTGCTGCAAGGTGGCATCTCATACTCTTTTTTATCGATATAGACTAACATAAGTAATAAACCTTATTTTCTGGATTTTTTGAATTGATTCTAAATCACAACAAGAGAAAATAGAAAGTTGAAAAAACTTAAGAGGAGATCTCTTTTGCCAAACCAAATCGTATTTGCTTTAGATAATAAAGAGATTTTGCAACAAACTTATGATTTCCTACTGTCTCATTTTGAAAAGTCTTTATTTGATCTTGAGAAGGAAAGGGTATTTTCTCATTTAGTCGATCACTCTTTTCTGCAGATGAGTTATTCTTTTCGCGCTCGTCAATTAGCTAATTTATTAATTGATAAACAAGGAGAATTAGATCGAAAAACCCTAAAAGACACCATTGATTTTCTAGAAAACAAGGGGTTTATTTGCTATCCTAATGGGTATAGCGATTCTGTGATTACAGAGCATCAGATTGCCATCTTAAAGCAATTTACCTCTCCAAAAATCGTAAAGCTTCTCTATCGATTTTCGCCTCCTGTTTGTCATAAAGCAGCAGAGAATCTCCTCTTTGATTCGTTAGGGATTTCTGCGGGTAAGCTACATATATCTGATATACGTCGCGGCGTTCTTTGTGCGAGCTTAACCCCCCTCCGTCAAAACATCGGCTCTTGTTTTGCTACAGCACCAGATATTCTTATACAGAAAGAACAACTAGCTCTGTTTTTAGTCGACTTTTATCAACTTTTAAGCACAGGTCAGTTAAAAAGAATCTATAATGGCAATGAATACATTGCTGTTATGAGCACAACGTATACAAGCATTTATTGTAAACAAAGCCTACATGAAAGGGCTCTGCTATCACCTGGGATTTTACAAGCTTTGAGAGTCTGTGGTATAGTTGATCAGAAACTATCCTTGGAAAAACAAATGCAGCAGATGCAAACCATCTGCTCACCCTTGCTCGAGCGTAACAGAACTTTTGCAAAAAGTTACTGCAAATCAACCTATTCAAAAGTTGCAAGCTGCCTTTACTGGTTTGACAGAAAATACCTTATTAAAAGCATGGGAGTTTACGCTAGCCTCTTTTTCTGAAGCCGATCCACAACTGATCCGTTGGCACCTATATACAGCACTTGGATTTTCTCCAGAAGAACCAGAGGGCTTGGGCTTTATTATACATAATTGTCTTCAAAAGAAGTTAGAAGTATACAACCAAGAGATAGATAAGTTACAAAGAGAAGTTGAGATTACAGCAGATCAATTACGAGCTGTACAAGGGGTAATCAATCGTGCCAATACGACAAGCCGCATGCGAAGTTTTCAAGCAGAATATCAAAGTCTCTCCCTAACTATTTTCAGGAAGTATACGATCCACAGCTGGTGAGTATAAGTGAGGAAGATGCTTCTGCTGGTTTTCGCCTTTTTACAAACATGGAAGAACGGATGCTTCTCTTTGGACAGCTATTAAAACAAAAAAAGAGTTTAACCAATTCTTACGAGATTTCTTCTTAGCTAGAGAGTCTTTGCTGTTTGTCTAAGCAAAAGAGCAAACAATCATTACAGAAATTGTAGCTGCTATTGTATCGCATCTTCATCAGAGTACTTTTTTCTTGGACAAACAGCAAAGACCTGTTTCTTTAGCAAGTGCTCAAAGCTGGCAAAGAGGTATAGATTTGCTTAATGCAGAAAAGACAGAGAAGCAGAACTCTTGGTGCTCGGTGATGTAGAACATCTTTGATCTTGCATTTCTGAGTTGTATATTAGATAATTTAAGACTATGCAAAAAATTTATCTATTTTTAAGCGGTCTACTTATTTGTAATGTTGGCTTTGGTCTGTATACAGGCAATCCTGGCTCACCTGGTATTCCTGAAGAAGGACTTTTTTTATCAAAAGAGTCTTGGCTTAGGATCAAGATGGGTTATGAGTATGACCATGTTCAAAATCGCAAGCTTAAAGTTCTACATCAAAATGCTCTCCAGGTTAAAAAACTGCCTAAGGCAAAACTCACCAGTCAATTTGGGACATTTACAGCATCTATCAACCAGCGTTTGGATCTTTATTTTGAACTAGGGAAAACGCATGCAGAGTTTACGCAGCGACTTTATCCTCAAGGTCCTGATATCTCTTACAAGGCCCATAGTCATTTTGCATGGGGTGGTGGAGGAAGAGCTATTCTGGTCTATTGGGGAGACACGCAAGTGGGACTTGCAGGAAGTTATAGAACTGTGCGTCCTGATCTTTATGCCATTTTAGTAGATCAAGAATCCTATTCCTCTCAAAAAACGAAGATGTTTTGTTATGAGTGGCAAGTGAGTATGGGACTCTACCAGCGCTTTTCTTATTTGATCCCTTATATTGCTCTACAATTTGCGGGTTTTCAAGGAAAGATCAGACACATTCCATCACTTTCAGTTTT
>JAUPVT010000040.1 GCA_030916885.1 Chlamydiota bacterium | reverse complement strand
CTCTAGCCAACCAATAGATTCTAAATCGAGGTGGTTGGTTGGTTCGTCTAATAAAAGAGCTTCTGGATTGCCAAATAATGCTTGGCAGAGCAAAACTCGAAACTGCCTATCAGAGGGAAGGGAATGCATTTTTTTATGATGCCATTCAGGGGGAATGCCGATACCGTTTAAAAATACTTCTGCATCCGATTCTGCGCTATACCCATCTTCTTCTGCAATGATCTCTTCTAATTCACCTAAACGAATTCCAATGGCATCGGTTATGTCTAATTCATAGAGGGCATCTCTTTCTGATAAGGTTTTGGCAAGACGCTTATTGCCCATGATTACTACATCAATTACCTTTATTTCAGTAAACTGTGCGATATTTTGTTTTAGAAAACCCACCTTTCTGGGTAGTGTTACAGATCCAGAAGAGGGCTCATCTATTCCTAAAATAATATTAAACAAAGTAGACTTGCCAGCTCCATTTGGACCGGTAAGTCCATAACGACAGCCTGAGTTAAAAGTGATTGTTACATCTTCAAAAAGAGTTCTGGAGCCTATTTTTTTAGAAATATCTCGTAGTGTAATCATGATTTTAGCCTATTTCAGAAAATTGCCCCATATTCTATCATAGATAGAAAAGGAGAACAAGAGGTATGGCTGAATTAAGTTTTTCCGAAGCAGGGACGCTTTTTTTGCATTATCTATCCACCGTAAAACAGGTCTCTCATCATACGTTGCGTAACTACAATATTGATATGCAAGAGTTTGAATATTTTTTTAAAAATAGAATTTTACTCATGTCAGAGACGGATTTTAAAAAAAAAATTCCTTCTTTTTTAGTGCAAAGGATAGAAAAAAAAGCAATTCGCAGCTATCTAGCATTTTTAGCAGAAAAACGACTATCTAAAAAAACAATTCATCGTAGGTTATCTTGCTTGCGTTCTTTTTTTACCTATTTAGTAAAACATAAGAAGCTAGAAATAAATCCTCTAACTGAACTTTCTACTCCAAAATTAGAAAAAAAAATCCCCACTTCTTTAACTTATCAGCAAATAGAGCAGTTACTAGAGCAGCCTAATACAAAGACCTATTTGGGCTATAGAGATCGATGTATTATGGAGTTATTTTATAGCAGTGGATTGCGTGTGAGTGAATTAATTGGGTTAAATAGACAAGATTTGAATATACAAGGTTTATTAATCAAAGTTCATGGTAAAGGTAAAAAACAAAGGGTAATTCCTATTACTCAAACCGCAGCCCATTGGCTAGAGACATATATAAATCATCCTCTTCGAGATCAGGATAGCTCTTCTCATCAAAGAGAGGAGGATTCTCAAGCTATTTTTTTAAATAAGTGGGGTAAAAGATTGAGTTCTCGTTCCGTCGATCGTCATTTTATCCAATACCTTAAGGCAAGTGGTTTAGCAGCTACCATTACACCTCATACCATTCGACATACTATTGCGACACATTGGCTAGAAAAGGGAATGGACTTAAAAACCATTCAAATGTTACTTGGGCATAATAGCTTGGCTACTACAACGATCTATACGCAAGTTTCCTCTCGTTTAAAAAGGGAGATATATGATAAAGCTCACCCCTTAGCACAAGAAAAGCCGGGAAAGCATTAAGCCGGATTCTGTCGTTGAGCAATCATTCATCTAGGAGATCTGTTGCCAAATCCCTCAAGCGATTTTATTCTAACGAGCTCTGCGGAAAAACAGACTGTTAATAAAAACAACACTCATTACTTTCTTGCTTCAGATAGGGTTTATCTCACCTCTCATCTCTGAGAGTGGGGCTAACTCTTAAAGTTAGCATTTTCAGCCTGTCCCATTAGGGCGGTGTATTTTCTGTTATACTTTCCGTAGCCTTGCGGCCCCCAGTTTTTCACTGGTATCTTTTCCTATGAAGTCCAGACTTTCCTCTGTTTATTAAAAACAGCGATTGCTTAGCTTTCCCATGCAAATTTTTTTTACGCTCGACGACGACGACGTTTAGTGGCAACAGCTGTCCCTTCAGTAGACTCACTATCTTGCCAGTAATGGATACGTGAGCAATGCTCGCAAAAAAAGAGATTATCTCCCTTGCGTACTAAATTTTCATGTTGTGCGGTAAGGGTAATATGACAACCACTACATGTACGATTTTCAATAGGGACCACTACGCGATCTTTTTTATTATGCAATAATCTTTCATAGATACGTAAGATTTCAGAGTTGGCCACGCCTGCAAGCCTCTCTCTTTTCTCTTTAATGGTAGATCCTTCTTGATTGATCAAATCCACGCTTTGCCGGATCTCTTTTTCCAAAGCCAAGCTGCTTTCTTCAGAGTTTTTTAAGCTTTCTTTAATTTTATCTAAAAGCTCTTCTTCTGATACTTTTCGATCTACTAGATCAGAAACCTTTTGCTCAACAGCAAGCCGCTCTCTTTCGGCATGGGTCATCTCTTGTGTAAGGGCATTAAACTCATCAGCTTTTTTAACATTACTCTGCTGTGCTTCTAATTTTTTGATTCTTGCATTGATATCGTGAATTTTTTGCTCGAGAAGTTCGATGCTCTTATCAAAATCCTGAATCTCTTGTTCTTTGTCTGTGATTTGAGAGTACAAATCTTTTCGTAATTCTTCAAGTTGGGACAATTCTTTAACACGTTCTTTTTTTACTCGCATAAGACGAATCATCTTCATGTCGAGCTCTTGAATATCTAAGATTTCCTTAAGTTCTTCTAATAACATGGGTATCTCTTTTGGGTAGCTTTAAGCAGAGGTTATATAAGCGCACTTATAGACTAACAGATTATATGTTTCCTCTAATATCCCTCAAGCTTAAAAAATATTTTAAACTAAGTCGTAAAGATAAATTTTGATTTGCTAGAGGTATTTAAATCCTGGGATAGGAAGTTAAAGTCATAAAAATATTTTTGAAATGTAGATTTTTAGATTATTTTCTGTGTAAAAAAACAAAAAGAGAGATCCTAAAGGTAGCTAGACATTTTTCGATTAGACCGGTTTTGATCGATGTAAATGGAATAAAGGATAGTGTATTAGAAGAACGTTACTTTGATAAGATAATCGATTTTAGTCAACTGTAGAGTAGCTCTTTTATCTGTTACAATAATTGAAAGACAATCCTTAACAAACAAACCTATCTTTAATAGCTCATATCCAAATTTTGAGCTTCTTCTGATAGTTCATCTAGAGTTTTGCGGTGAGCATGTTCAATTTCAGTCTTATAATATATTAAATCTTGAAATAAAACATGACTCCTTATTCCTTCTTTGCGAAAAGGGATCTTCCTTTCTTCCAGAAGGTGGATAGGATAGAGACGGGAAAGATGGAGCAAATTTTCTGCCTCTTGAATAGCGAGTTCCTCATGATATAGGGATTGGCTTCAATGTATTACATTCAGTCATTGCGCCTGCTGTTGAAGGGTAAGAAAACTCCTTCCTTACTCATATCATCTGTATTTGGTTAAAAAAGAAAAAGACCAGGAATCATAGCAAAAATTTATATTTCATTCAAGATTAGGTTCTTTATGCTAATTAAAAGAAAATCCTTCATTGGTAAATTACCACTTTTTTCTTGGCAAAGATGATTGGGGAAAGTGATGTTAAAAGAATACCTAAAGGAGCCTGTGATATCCTACCTCTTCTTGAAGGGTTAGATAAAGACATTCCTAATAAATTTTCAAAGCTAAATATAATCCTTGTAGATATATATAAAAATAAGAGAAGGCATATCCATAAATATGATTTTTATGAATAGTAAGCAAAATATCATAATTAATAGTGCAGAAAAAATGAGAGGAAAAGAGTTTAAAGAATATGTGGAAACAAAATTTTTTTGGTCTAATGCCTTCTTATAGAGATATTTTCTATAGATTTGCTAGTAGCTCTATAGGGTTTTAGATAGAAGTTTCTTCTTTTAACTAAATGTGATAAAAACAGAGTCGCATTATAGTAAGCTTAGGAGGATAGATGTCTTATTTAGAAAACTATTTTAATAGAGTTCCTCGTGAGCTAAGAAAAAGCAGCGCAATTGCTTATATGGCAGCTTTTGATCATTTAAAAACAAATAATCCCTTTATTATAGAAAAGATTATTCAAGAGCTTCAAGATCAGCGTTGTTTTTTAAAACTGATTGCTTCTGAAAACTATTGCTCTGAAGCTGTGCAATTAGCTATGGGAAACTGGCTTACTGATAAATATGCAGAAGGATATCCCTATCATCGATTTTATGCGGGGTGTGACAACATTGACGCTATTGAAGCTACTTGTGTTAGTGAAGCAAAAACCATATTTCAATGTGATCATGCTTATGTTCAACCTCATTCAGGGGCAGATGCCAATCTTGTGGCTTTTTGGGCGGTTTTGGTAGCGCGAATCCAAAATAAGGAGGTAGAGAAGTTAGGTAAAAAAAATATTAACGATCTTTCTAAAGAAGAACACGAGCAAGTACGTCAACTTCTTGTTAATCAAAAAGTATTGGGAATGTCTCTTAATTCAGGAGGACATTTAACGCATGGGTATCGGCATAATATTTCTGCTAAAATGATGCAGGCTTTTTGCTATGAAGTAGATTCTAATACCCATTTATTGGATTATAAAAAAATCAGTGAGATTGCAAAGCAGGAAAACCCTGCTATTTTGATTGCTGGCTATTCAGCCTATTCACGGAGAATCAACTTTGCTAAAATGCGTGAAATAGCAGATAGCGTAGGAGCTGTTTTGCTTGTAGATATGGCACATTTTGCAGGTCTTGTTGCGGGAAAGGTAATGGTAGGAGAGTATAACCCCATTCCTTATGCGCAGATAATTACTTCAACAACTCATAAAACTTTAAGAGGGCCCAGAGGAGGGATGATTCTGTGTCAAAAAGAGTTCAAGGAAGTAGTTGATAAGGGTTGCCCGATTACTTTAGGAGGTCCGCTACCTCATGTGATTGCTGCTAAAACTGTAGCTTTTAAAGAAGCAAATACATCTTCTTTTTGTGCCTATGCAGAACAAATAGTAAAAAATGCTCAAGCATTAGCAAATGGTTTAATTTATCATGGAGTTCATGTTCTTACTGGAGGAACAGAGAACCATCTGATGGTTTTTGAGGTTTCATCCTCTCTTGGTTTGACTGGATTGCAAGCTGAAAATGCTCTTAGACAGGCGCATTTTACAGTGAATCGCAATAGTATACCTTTTGATAAAAACGGGCCTTGGTTTACCTCAGGGATACGTATAGGAACAGCTGCTCTAACTACTTTAGGAATGAAAGAGCAAGAGATGACACAAATTGCGGATTGGATTTATCTATTGCTTAAACACACAAAACCTGCTAAAGCAGAAAAAGGAAATAGCCGTTCTTTAGTAGATATTGATTCTTCTATTCTAAAGGAGATTCAAAAACATATAAGTGTTTTATTAAAACGGTTCCCCTTATATCCAGATTTGATCTTTGATTGAAAAAAAGGATGCAACTCTAGATAATGTTTTTGCCAGATGCTAAAAATGAGACTGAAAAAAATGAGGTATTTATGTCGTTAGTGAGCCAAAGGCAAGAAGCGAATCAAAAATTCCCTTTAGGATCGCTCGATGATAAGATTGATGAAGCGCTACTTAAATCCAGAAGGATCTTCTTTTGTGATGCTGTAGATAGTAATACTGCTCGTAATGCAATTCGCAAATTATGGTACTTGGAGTTAATAGATCCAGGTAAGCCTATTTTATTTATTATTAATTCACCAGGTGGATCAGTTGATGCGGGTTTTGCAGTTTGGGATCAGGTTAAAATGATAACTTCACCTGTCACAACACTTGTTACAGGAATTGCTGCTTCTATGGGTTCTGTTTTAAGTCTATGTGCTGCTCCTGGGAAACGCTTTGCGACTCCTCATTCCCGTTTTATGATCCATCAACCTTCTATCCATTCAGTGATCCGTGGACAAGCGACCGATTTAGAAATTCAAGCAAGAGAAATCTTAAAAACCAGACAGGGGATTGTAGATGTTTATGTAGAAGCAACGGGGAAAAATGCAGAAGAGATTGATAAAGCGTTAGATCGTGATATGTGGATGAGTGCAGATGAGGCCTTAGAATTTGGTCTGCTTGATAAAGTGGTTTCTAGCTATCAAGATCTAGAAGAGTGATTTTTACTAAATACCATGGAATTGGTAATGATTTTATATTGGTTGATCAGAGAAAATCCCCTATAGAAGAGAGTTCTTTTTTTTCTCAAATACCCAAGATTTGTGATAGGCATTTGGGAATAGGAGCAGATGGGGTGCTCTTGGTTGAGGGCTCTAAATGCGCTGATCTAAAAATGCGCATCTTTAATAGTGATGGTAGTGAAGCTGACATGTGCGGCAACGGGATTAGATGCGTTGCTGATTATGAGATGGCGCAGGAACCTATTGAGATTGAAACCAGAAGTGGTGTATTTACCTGTTGGCGTAAAGAAGACCAAATAGGGGTTGATTTAAAACAACCCTTAATTTGTCATTGGCCGATTAAAATCCATGAATTTACTGTCTATGTAGTTAAAGTGGGTGTTTCTCACGCTGTTGTTTTTTTGCCATCTTTAAATCAAATTAACCTGATAAAAAAAGCTCAAAAAATTCGAGCGGCTTTTTCTGAGGGAGTAAATATAAATTTTGCTAGTTTTCTAAATAACCAGCTTATTGTTCGCACCTATGAAAGGGGGGTAGAAAATGAAACCATTTCTTGTGGCACGGGCTTTGCTGCTGTTGCATTTGTTGTAAGTAAACTCTCTAACCCTCCGCAGCCTATTTTGATAGCAAGTACTTCGGATAAAATTTCTAAACAAATGAAGTTCTTTATTTCTGCAAGGGGAAATATACAAATGCTAGCGGAGGCTTGCCAAGTATTTTCAGGTAGATTGGAATTGTCTTAAATTTCTTAAGCATATTGCAAACATATCGATAGCTAGGCATGCTCGCAAATTAAGGGGAAATCTAGCTTAAAATTTTAAACCATGTCTCAATCTTCTTTTTCGCAAAAAAATCTAATAAAAGCTGAGCAGTTATTGTTAAAACAATCTGTTAAAAAAATTTTATTTTCAGAAGCGACATATCAAATAGAAATATTTGATAAAGAAAATACATATTCTTTTTCACCCTTTTTACATATAGATGATCAGGGAAAAATCTTAGAGGGATTTTGTTCCTGTAATGAAGCAGAAGAAACGCAATCCTGCGCACATCTTGCCGCTGCATACTTAACTATTTTTAATGGAAATCTTCAACCTTTACATGTGCGTTTTCGTCATAGCTTTTGGAATTGCTTATGTCAAATTTTTTGCAATCGACATGGATATGAGACAAATGTATTACAAAAAAAGGAAAAAGTTTATGAAATCAGATCCTCTACGAATAAACTTCTTTTTTATATAGAGCCTTTAACTGCTGCTACAAAAAAATATCTGCATACACTTTTTTTTGAACGAGCCATTGAAACAGAGGAAACCTCTCTTAAATTTTCTAATGTAACTCCCGATGAGTTGCAATTGTGGAAGGAAGGGAATCCTAGTTACCGACTAAAATATGAACTGTGTTTTTGGTCTGATCTTGCAAAATGGCTGATGTTGCTTCAGGAGAGTAAAAAACCTTATTCCATTTCTTTTGAAGAGAAAGAAAAGCAACTGCCTTCTTGGCTAACTATTCAATTTACTGGTTTATTAAAGGTCAAATGCTACCTTTCAGAGGTTCATTGGCCTCAGCTAATCTCTGTTTTAGCGACAGTAGATTCACCACTTGTTGTTCATGGACAACCTTATTCCTATATTCGATCTATTCGTTATAATGAAGAAGATAAAAAACTTTTTATTGAAATGGACCAATCCCAAAAACAGCAACAAGAAGAAAAGTCAAAAGGAATTCGTGTTGGAGACTTTGTCTTTATTTCTAAAAAAGGATTTTTTCCTGCTACCATAGATCCTATTTTTGAACAAAAGGAGATTTCTGCGCAAAAAATTGGAAAAATATTTTTTAAACATGTGTCCATTTTACAGAAATTTTTAAACAAACCGATTCATGCAGGTAATAATCGTATTCAATACGATCTTTTTTTTGATTCAGAAGAAAAACTGCATATTGAATGCTATCTCTTTGAAAAAAAAGATCTACAAAAAAAATCCTCTGCACGATTTGGCAATTGGGTTTATCTAGAAAAGAAAGGATTTTTTCAAGTAGAGAATTGGTTATTTGATGGTATTACAAAAATTATTAAAAGGGCTGATGTTTCAGAATTTGTCTCTCAACATAGAGCATGGTTGAATAGTTTTCCTCTCTTTCAAACTCATGTCTATACTATAGAATCTCAGTTACGCTTCTTTTTGACGGCAGCACAGCAGCTGCGGTTTGAAGCGGCTATCGAGATGCTTGGAGCGGAGGATACAATCAGTGACTTTGGAGCATGGATTTATGTAAAAGGTCAAGGGTTTTTTGCTAAGCGCACTCAGCTACAAACAGGTTTTATCCATTCAGGATTAACAATTGAAAAAGACCAGGTTACAGAATTTATTCAGAGGCATCAAGAAGAATTAGAAAACATTAAAGGATTCTTTTCCTCTGTCTGTCCCATTTTAAAAAGTGGATACGAAATTATCCTGAAAAACGAGCAGATTTTTGTGCAATCCGTTATGCAATTTTTACCCGAGTATCAGGATAAAAATGTACAAGTCTTCGATGGGTTTACCTACGTGGAAAATCAAGGGTTTTACGAAATTGCTTTTGAGCAGCGGTTAAAGAAAAAATACATGCCAAGCGCTTTTATTCCTAAAGAGCAAGAGGCGAATTTTATCTTGTATGATTTAGATACTTTAGTAGACCAGATTATTACTTTGCAAAAGGAGTTAACTAAACCACATTCGTTACAAGTAGAGATACGTAATTTAGAACATATAAAAAAAAATGAGCACTTTCAATGGCGTATGCAGCTTGTGTTTATCAGTGAGCTTGGAGAAGTAGATGCAAAAGAGATTTGGCAAGCAATCATGGAAAATCGCCCTTATCTTTTTACACCAGCTGGCCTTATTATTTTGAAACAATCTCGTTTTAATTGGTTAAAGGCAATTCGTAAGCAGCAATGGGATGCAAAATCTTTTCTAAAGTGTACAACGCTAGATTGGTTACGATTAACCGTTTTTGAAGAGATAAAAGCTCCAGAAGGGAGGTCTATACAAGCTCAGCAGACCAGAAAATGGCTGGTGGGTATTTCTCAATTTGAAACGCAAACTCCCATGGACCTAACTGGGTTTAGAAGTAGGCTACGAGCCTATCAAGAAACAGGGGTAAACTGGTTGTGGTTTTTATATACCTATGGACTCTCAGGGATGCTTTGTGATGAGATGGGCCTTGGAAAGACGCATCAAGCTATGGGGCTTATTGCTGCTGTATTTAATGAATTACAAAAAAGAGCTAAGTTTTTAGTGGTTTGCCCTACTTCTGTTATTTACCATTGGGAAGAGTTATTAAAAAATTTTTTACCAGAAGTGCGGGTTTTAACTTTCTATGGGGTAGGGCGCAATTTTGATCTTTTTACAACACAAGCAGATCTTTTGTTAACTTCTTATGGCGTGTTGCGTAGTGAGAAAGCCCTTCTTTCTCAGTATACCTTTGATCTTATCATTTTTGATGAGGTACAAAATGCCAAAAATTCCCAATCTCAAACACATAAGGCTTTGAAAACCCTTAATGCGCACATGCGTCTTGGGTTAACTGGAACGCCTATTGAAAATAGTTTACTAGAGTTAAGGTCCTTATTTGAAGTGATTGTGCCGGGGTATTTACCTCAAGAAGCTCATTTTAAACATCTATTTGTCAATCCGAATGAAAAAGGGCAAGACCACGCAAGAAAAGTGCTGCTCAAGAGGTTAGTGGATCCTTTTATTTTACGACGTAAGAAAAAAGAAGTATTATTAGAGCTACCAGAAAAAATTGAAGAAATTTCTTATTGTGATCTTTCTGAAGAGCAAAAAGAGTTGTATAAAGCTGCTTTTTTTCAGCAGAAAAGCCAGCTTATGCAAAAAATAGAAGATGAAAACAAACCACTTCCCTATCTCCATGTTTTTGCTTTGTTATCTACCCTAAAACAAATCTGTGATCATCCTTGTTTAATTAATAAACAATTTGATGAATTTCATAAATATCAGTCAGGAAAGTGGGATTTATTTGTCCAACTATTGCAAGAGACAAGGGATAGTGGTCAAAAACTTGTAGTGTTTTCACAATACTTAAATATGCTTAACCTCATTGAAAAATATCTCAAAGAACAAAATATTGGCTTTGCGGGTATTAGAGGAAGTACGCGTAATCGAAAAGAGATGCTCGATAGATTTAAACAAGACCCTGCGTGCGAGGTTTTTGTTGCTTCTCTACAAGCAGCGGGTGTTGGAGTAGATCTTGTATCTGCATCTGTTGTGATTCATTACGATCGCTGGTGGAATCCAGCGCGTGAAAATCAAGCAACCGATCGTGTGCATCGTATTGGGCAAAATCGAGGAGTACAAGTATTTAAATTAGTTACTAAAAACACCATTGAAGAGCACATTCACAAGGTAATCGAAAAAAAACAAGCACTAATGGAAGGGGTTATTGAATTCACAGATCAGGATCAAATCAAAAAATTAAACCGTGAAGAGTTAATCCATTTGATCAAATTAATCGATCAAGATGTAAAAAAAATATAATATTTTATAATGCAAATGCAATTTCTATTTTTTGAAGGTGTACAAATCAAGATTTAATCTGACAGACACCTATGTTAAAATAGTATTTAATAATGATTTCATCAGATTTTAGCTACTTATCTCTATATTAAGTCGTTAAATTTCAGATATTTAAAAAAACAATTCTATAAAACCTACCCATTTGACTTAATTGGGTAGGTTTTGTAGAGGTAAAATACCTGAAAAAATTAGAACGGTTTGCCAATGTTCCTATTTTTACCTCAGGAGAAGCAGAAAAAACAAGGAATTCCTCGGTATTCTCTGGCTTATTTAGTAAAAAAAGATACCTTAGAAAGGATTTATTCAGGAGCTTATCGTTTCTCTCAATATGAATCGGAAGTTGAGTTCCAGTGGGAAAATTTGGCATTGGTCCCAGTTAGTGTTCCTGATGGGGTCATTTGTTTAATTTCTGCTCTTTGTTATCATGATTTAACGGATCAAATTATGCGAGAGGCTTGGATTGCTGTATCACATGAATCCTATGCTCCTAGACGACCCAACACATGAATCATTAGAATGCACAATATTAAGTTAGGAAAAATCAAAATTATACTTGGTGAATATAACACTTACATTTTCGACAGAGAACGCTCTGTTGTTGATGCATTTCGCTATCTTAGTAAGGAAATTCAGAGATACTTTCAGAACTCTAAATATAAGCCAGATCCTAAGAAATTAGGCGCTTATGCAAAAACATTACGTGTTAATATAACTCCATACATTTTATCTTATACAACATGACAGCAGATTTAGAAAAATCATTCAAAGCAAAATTACGAGCTATTGTAAAAGAAAAAAATCGAGATCCTGCTGATCTTTGGCAAAATCTCACGCTTCAGCGCTTTTTAGTGCGTTTGGATAAATCGAAGTTCTGTATTAGATTTTTTACTATACTTCTTTCCAAAAAAGGAGAGAAATAAAAAAACACTTAGAACTTCAATCACGCTCATCTAAGCAATTTAGAAGACTGACAGGAGTAAAGCGAAAAACTTTTGAAGAAATGGTCTTAATTTTATTGGAAGAGCAAAACAAGAGGTATAGAAAAGCTGGGAGAAAAGGGTTACTAATCTTAGAAGACAAGCTTTTAATGACTTTAGAATATTTGAGAGAATATCGAACGTATTTGCTATATAGGTCATAGTTACGGTTGGAGTGAAAGTGCATGTTATCGAGCCTGTAGATGCGTAGAAAACACATTGATTAAAAGTAGGAAGTTCTCACTGTCGGGAAAAAATGCTCTTCTTAAGAGTAATGTGGAGTGCGAAGTAATTCTTATAGATGTACCAGAAACACCTATAGAACGTCCCAAAAAAATCAAAAATAAAAAGAGGGTAAAAAACCCCAATAACAGACAAAAGCATTTTTATTCTGGTAAGAAGAAAAAGCATACGATCAAAAGTCAAATAGTCATAGATAAGAAAATAAAAAAAGTAATCTGTTTAAACTTTTACAATGGAAAAAACATGATTTTAGGCTGTTTAAAGAGAGTAGAGTACGGTGGACAGCTAACTCTACGGTATGACTGACAATGGTTATATAGGCATAAAAAGATTCAAAAAAACTCAAGGTTGCCAAAAAAATCTAGTAAAAAAAAGCCCTTAACAAAAGAAGAGAAACAGTAGAATCAAGAGATTGCCTCTGAGCGAGTTCTTAATAAAAACGTGGTCGGAAGTCTAAACTTATGAAGTTTTTATTTAACTACACAAGAGGTCTATTAGACAATCCAATAAGAACAAAAGCAGTCTTAGCAGCTTTTTGATAAAAATAAAGAAAATTATATGTATTTATCATCTAAAATAGTTTAATTCTTTAATTAAACGTTTTTAAATTTCTGTGAATATACATTAAAATTTAATGAATTTTAACTAAAGTATTTTTTTATTACTTTCGCAATCTGTGGTTTTTTAATGGGCTTTTTTTTATTATGATTATCTTAAATCTTAAAGAGGCATATGAAAACAATACAACTAGCTCTAGTAGGGCGCCCAAATGTCGGAAAGTCTGCCTTATTTAATGCAATTTGCAAAAAAAGAATTGCTATTGTAGACGAAGCAGAAGGAATAACTCGTGATCGTCTATATGCTGAAACTGATTTTTTTGGCCAGCCTTTTGAGGTGATCGATACGGGTGGAATTCATTCTGATCAGAGGATTGCTTTCCAGGAAGAGATTCGCCGTCAAGCGGAGATTGCTATTGAAGAGGCTGATGTACTAGTCATGGTAGTGGATTTCACTGTGGGAATTACTCTTTTAGATGAATATGTAGCAAAAATTTTATTGCGTACTAAAAAAAAGGTCATTTTAGCTGTTAATAAAGTAGATGACTTTTCTAAAGCTCAAGAAATCTATGAATTTCATTCTTTGGGAATTAAAGATATTATTGCCGTTTCTGCTACACAAAAGTTTCAGATTGCAGAATTATTAGAGGTTGCGTTTCTTGGGGTAAGTTTCTCTGATGAGGTGATTAAAGAGATAAAGGGAATCGGGACTGCAATTATTGGCCGCCCGAATGTAGGCAAATCTACCATTGTAAATTACTTACTCAAAGAAGCCAGATGTGTAGTCAGTCCTATTGCAGGTACTACTCGCGATGCTATCGATGTGGAGATTCAATTAGAAGATCAGCTGTTTACCTTAATCGACACGGCAGGTATTCGCAAAAAAAAATCAGAAAAAGAGGTAGTGGATAAATTTGCAGCCCTACGTACCGAAAGAGCAATGGATCGAGCAGATGTATGCGTACTTGTGATCGATGCAGAAAAGGGGATTAGTACACAAGAAAAACGCATTGCTAATGAGATCGCTGCTCTAGGTAAAGGTTGTGTTCTAGTGTTCAATAAATGGGACCTTGTTAAAGGATTCCGGATGGAACATTGCCAAAAGAGTTTTGCTCTTGATGTGCCTTTTCTAACCCACTGTCCCCTATTATTTACTTCTGCAGAAACGGGAAGAAATGTCGAGAAGATTTTTCATGCAGTTGCTAAAGTGCATGAGCAACAATTGCGTCGTATTACAACAGGACAGCTAAATAAGTTTGTTGAACAAGTTGTGCAAAAATATCATCCTCCCATGATCGAAGGAAAGCGTCTGCGCATTTATTATATGGCACAAATTGGTGTACAGCCTCCTCGTTTTGTTTTATTTGTCAATAAACCTGAATTGATGCTTGATTCTTATAAAAAATATTTAATTAATCAGTTTCGCTTGCAGTATGGATTTTTAGGTTCTCCTATTGAATTTATTCTCAGAGGGCGTAAAGAAAAAAAATTAGTTTCATCAAAGCCTCAATTAGAAAAACAAGCCATTGATTTAGAAGAAGAAGAGCTGGATTTAGAAAAAATGGACTCTTCTTATTTTGAATAAGGCACAGGGTTGTATTTGATAAGCTTTTGATTAAGCTCAATACAGCGATAGATCCAAGGATCGCTATTCTCTCTTTGCAGACGATCACAGCCCAAAAAAAAGCCTAGTACAAAGCCATGTTTTTGTATGGCCTCTTTCATATAGCTAGAAGAAGAAGGATAAAAGTGGCTTCTTGGTCCATCTACCGGTGATATGATATACTGATGAAACCAAATAATCTTTTCTGCCACACGTACAGGTAGAGAGTAAGAAGTCGGTTCTGTTTTTTTTGGCTGAAGGAAAACAAGGTCTGTATCTTTACCCCATGGCTCAAAGTAGCCTGGTAGTGCATATACACAAAAAGGAAATAAAAGAAGCAGTAATCTAAAAAGCATATTTAAGCATCAACATAGGAAATAAACGTTGTTTTCTCATCAAATGAAAACCTAATGTTTCATAGAGTCTTTCATTATAGCATTTAGCCTCTAGACCTGCACCATACACTCCTCCAAAATACCAGCCAGCTTCAAAACTTATAAAGATTACTCCAGCTGCAATGTTACCACGATCAAAACAATAAACAGATGCAGCAATAAATAATCCATTGAGTAAAAAAGAGGTTATAGCGGATTGTTTTTGTCCTAAATATAAATAACCAGAGCCTGGCAGTAGGGCATTTAGCAGTTGGGCCTTGCCAACAGATTTTTTATGTGTTTGATATTCTTGCAAAAAATCGCTTAAATAAGGCCTTGGAGGAGGACTCTCTTCGATAAGACTTAAAGAGGAAAAATCAGCCGTTATGAAAGATTTAGATAAGTATAGATTCATTGATTGATCAGGAAAGTACTGATTAAATAACTCTAAAATATGATCTGCTTGAGTTAATTGATTGGTTTGAATATAGCAATCATAGAGAATAACTAAGAGATCGTGTAAGGGTGCAAATTCTGTAGAAACGTGGTTAAGAGCACTGTTTTGAAAAACAGTAAGGGCTTGATCGTATTTCTGACCCATGTAGTAGCAGATAAGAATCCCATATTGTATTTGCAAAAGACGAGGAGTATCAGAAAAAGAGAGAAGGATTTCGGCTCTTTTAAAAGCCGTGATAGCTTGATAGAGATCGCATTCCTTGGCAAAACTTAATGCAATCCGCATCTCTTTTCCCCAGTCAGTGCTGTTTTCATCATGAGATAGAGCTTCAAATGCAGAAGGTAGCCCTCTTATATAGCGATCATGTACAGAATACTGCAATACAGGTTCTATCTCATCAGAGACTCTTTTATAGCAACTACATAAGCTGGATAAAAAGAGAATGTATAAACAGAGTTTATTCATTCTCAGGAAGTTTGACCAAATCGAGCCCTTCATCAAATTCTTCTTTGAGGATCGGTAAAGAAGCACTGTCTTTGTAGAGCCATTCTTGATGTTCGGTAACTTTTTTATATTCATCATAGGAATTAATAATTTGTGGTCTAACAAAAATGATTACATTCGATTTTGCTAGATTACGGTCATTTTCGCTAAATAAAACACCAATTACAGGTAAGCCCCCTAAGCAGGGAAGACCTGTTTTGAGGCGAGTTTTAGCATTCTGAATCATTCCGCTTAAAATCACAAAGTGATTATTGGGGACGTGCACCCTAGTGTCCATATGTGTATGTGAGGTTTGAATGCCTGTTAATTGCGTATTGCTTACACTGCCAACAGCATTTACCACTTCTGTAATGTCGTGCACGATATCTAGTGTAACCATATCGTTATCTCCTAGAATAGGGGTAATCGTTAGATTTACTCCTATATCTCGATACTCCACATTCGAAGTAGTGACTGTAGTATTGGAGCTATTCGTTACAATGGCTCCGGTAAAAGGAATATTTTGTCCGACAAAAATATTGGATTGGCGGTTATCTTGTGTGATGATTTTGGGATTCATCACGATTGTCGTATCTACATCTGTTTGTAGTGCATTAACTAAGCTGCCCAAAGAAATAAAGGATTTCCCCTTATGCATAATAATATCGCCAATGACTCCTAAATCAAAACCATTAGTAAAAGGAACCATTCCACCTTTTGGGGTAGTAGTTGCATTGATTGATTTAAGAGTTGGAGAAAAATCCTGTGGAGCTTGACTTTGTACTAAAGGTGCTCCGCCGGGGAAGTTTCCAAAACCAACTGTTGCTTTATTCAAGTATTGCATTTGGCTGCCCCATTGCAAACCAAAGTTTTGGGCATTATTTAAACGTGTTTCAATGACGAGGACTTCGATGAAAACTTGTTTAAGAGGTGTATCTAAATTTTGGATGAGTTCTTTGAGCTTAATTAGAATACCCTCTTGTCCTGTGCTAAGAAGGGAATTGGTCACTTTAATCCATTGTAAAGAGCTTACAGCATCAGCTAGTGCAGAGGATTCTCCCGAGGATTTAGCTAAACTAGCCACTACTTGCTTTAAGGCAATTTGAATATCATCTCCACCATGAAATTGTAATTTATAGACCAAAAAGCTCGTATTATCAATCGATTCAATTGCTGGATTTGCAGTGGATTGGCCGGGAATATCGAATTTTTGGAGTAATCCTTCTATTCTTTGAATAGCTGTAGGTTCTCCGGAAATTAAGAGAATAGAGGTTTTAGGAATCCATTTTAAATTGTTAATAGCGTCGAACAAAGAGGTATCTGAAACCCCTGCACTGATTAAATTATTCATAAACTCTTGCAGAATTTCAATTAGATCATCTCCATGTACAAATTTGGGAGTATAGGTAGTAAACGTACTAGCTTTACGCTCATTTGGGATTTTTACTGGCTTGCCTCCTTTAGATAAATCAAAGTTTTGCGCTAATTTCTGTATACGCTCAAGAGTTTGCTCTGTTCCGGTAAACAAAAGAGAGTTTGTCTCTTTAATCCAACGTACTTTCTCTAAGGTTTCTGCAAGACTTTTATCGGGCAGTGTAGATTTTTCCAATTGGGTTGCAAAGTTTTTTAAAGAAGCAATTAATTGTGTAGCAGTAGTATTTTGGATGTTATAGACAAAAAACGTAATGTTACCCACATGTTGGATTGATCCAGAGGCATTGGTAATATCTATGCTATCGAGTAAGGACTGAACTTTAGTAAGGGTTTCTTGGTCTGCTGCAAATACAAAAGATTTAGTAGCTGCGACATAGCGCACAGAGGATAGAGTTTTTAATAATTTAGGATCATTTAATCCTGATTCTTTTAGATCAAAAGCTAGATCGACGAGTGCTGCTTGGATCTCTTCTCCAGGGACATATTTGGGTTTGTAAATAGAAAAAGAGGAAGCTCCTGCAGGATATCCTTCGTTATTATCCAAAGAGACTAAAAGTGTTTGGATTTTTTCTAGTGAGTCTGGATCGCCAGTGAATACTAAAGACTTTGTGCTCTCAACCCATTGCATAGTGCCTACAGCAGCTAAGAAGGACTTATCGATTAAGCCACCTGTTTTAAGAGCATGACTCATGTCTTTTAAGGCTTTTTCTAAATCTTCTGGTTGGCGATATACCGGTTTATACACAAAATAATTGGATTTAGGAGGTGTTTTTTTATTAGGGTGCGCCTCATGAGGTGCAATATCAAAAGTGGGTAAAATGGTTTCTATCTGTCTTAAAGCAGGTCTTGTTCCTGTAAATACTAAAGAGTTGGTTTCCTTGATCCATTTCATGCTTTTAATCACATCAACAAGATCTGAATCGGGATGAGGAGAAGCTTGGAGGTGTTCTAGCATTTGCTGCAGAGAATGTACTATTTGAGGCTCTTCAGCATGTTCAATTTTATAGATGAAGAAAGAGCTGTTTCCTGTTTTTGTAAGAACAGGGGTATCTAGTTTTGACAAAATATCTTGTAGTTTAGCAATGCTTTGATCGTCAATCACAAACAGTAAAGAATTAGAATCACGTAAAACCTGAACACCAAAAATAGCAGAAGCTAATGCGGAGTTTCCTGTTTGTTTAAGTTCAGAACTTACTTGCTCTAATTCTTTTTTCAGTTCACTAACCGTGCGATTTTTGACTTTATAGAGGAATACTTTTCTCAAACCAGGTTTTGCAAAAAGTCCTGCTTCTGAAGTGACATCCAAATCCTCCATGATCTCCATGGCTTTTTCAATTAAATAAGGGGTTGAAACGATATAAATCGTATGTGATTCTAATTGAGGAACAAAAATGATGGGGTTTGATTCAACAAAAGGAGCGATAATTTGCTGCGTTAAAAGAATTAACTGATCCAAAGACAATTTTCTTGCATTGTAGGAATCAATTTCTAAAGGGCTATGTGGTGCATCCAAACTGCTTAAAAGGGCGCTAATTTGCTCTATGTTTGCGGCAATATCAGTTACGATTAGCTGCTTTGTCTCTGGTGACATTTCAATTAAAGCCGCATCGGATATCATCGGTCTAAGAATGCTTGCAACCGTATTGATATTTGCATTTTTGATTCGAAATACACGTGTTATTAAAGCTGCAGGTTCTATTTTAGAGGAAGGGCGGTCTTGAGAAATGATCGGTGGGATTTGATGCACTCTTTTGCTAGAGGTAATCAGGATATTTTTATCCTGCTCCACTAGGTTTAAGTCATGTACACGTAGCACCTGTATTAAAACAGACATCACATTTTTAGCAGATACAGGTTCTTCAGAAACAACAGTAACAGTAAATTGCAACTCTGATTCTTCGAAGACAAAATTTAAATTTGTAATTTTGCTTGCAAAACGAATTAACTCAATAATAGATACGTTATTAAAATTAATAGTATATTTATCCTTATCTGAATAGATAAGAGCTTTGGAGCTTTCTAGTTTGTACGCAATAGGATCTGTATCTAAGGTATAGGCAATAGTAGAAAATGGTAGTGCACACAAAGTGATTTTGTAACAAAAGTGAGATCGAAATTCTTTCATAGATTAAGGAGACTCCGGTTATGACCCTTTTACAAGGAGCTATACAAAAGATAAAATAGCTTGTAACGAATCCTAAAATACTGTTTGGTTTATTGTAAACGGCTGTTTATGCAATAGGCCTTAATAAAATAGGAATTACTTATGATTTTTTGCAAAATGCGCTATGACCACGATGAAAACGGCAAGGAAATTTTATTAAAAGAAGATACATTTCAGGTAATGATGGAATGGGAAAAACCTTACATGCAGGCCTGTATTGATGCATTAGAACCTTTCGGTAATGTCTTAGAAATAGGATTTGGACTAGGATACTCTGCCTCTCACATTCAATCCTATAAACCTAAATCTCATACGATTATTGAATACCATCCCTTAATAGCGCAAAAAGCGCGCTATTTTGCAAAAAAATATTCCGATGTCACAATTATTGAAGACACTTGGCAAAATACTCTTAAAGATTTAGAAGTATTCGATTGTATTTTTTTTGATGATTACCCCTTAGAAAGCCAGCAGCATTTAGAAAAAATAGAAAAAGAAAGCCAAGAGTCCTCCCTTATTGTAAAACAGGCAGAATTGCTCATTAAAGAGATTAACCAGAAATTTCCTAATCTATCTACACAAAAGTACTCTGACCAGGATTTAGATGATTTTATAAAAACAGTTGTATCAGAATCAGAAGAGCAATTAGCTACCTTTCTGCAACAACTTCATAACAACAAGCAAATAACCAAGCAGCAATTTGAGAGACTAGCAAAAAAGCACAATATACATTTGCAAGAACCTTCTAAAAAGAAACCCTTTAGTTTTCAAGGGCCCTCTGATCGTTTATTTTCTTTTCTTCAGCCTTGCTTAGCCTCCCACATGCGCAATGGATCTCGGTTCTCCTGTTTTTTAAGCAACCCTGACTCAAAACTGATAGATCCTCGCTTTTCAGAAATCATTGCTAATCCCTATCTTGATTATCAAGAAAAACACATATCGATTAAAGTACCGGATAATTGTAAATACTATAATGGAGATAAGGCTCTTGTTATAGTTATTACCAAGAGGATTTAGCTATAAACGCGATGTTTCTTTTGTCTGATCTATTTCCTTTTGAAGAATTTCTATGTATTTTTCAAGGTCTATATTTTCTTTGTATTTTTTAAGGTCTATATTTTCTTTGTATTTTTTAAGGTCTATATTTTCTTTTTTTAAACTTTTGTTTTTTTTATAGGTATTTATATAGTTTTTTGCTTGGTATTCAGATGAGACGTCAACAGTTGTACGTAAACCATCAATAACCTGATCAAATTCAAATTCAGTAGGAGATACTTTAAGTATTTGTTGGATTCTCTCACAAAGAGATTTAGGATATATATTTAAAATATGGGCTAAAGAAAGAGGGATATCTGCCATAAAAAGCAAGACAAAACCAAAATGTCGAAATGCTTGTTTAGCTATTTTGTGATGTGTTGGGATAGAGTCAAATGCAGCAGCCGGAATAGAATATATAGCCATTGCTGTACTAACTATTAATTTAATCGATCCTAAGCTTGTATGTAAGAGTACATCCTGTCCTCTTCCCACAATTTTTGCAAATACGAGAGCTGTGCGTATAACCAGATTTGAATGATGAGAAAGCTGTTCTTGGAAATAGTTTCCAGCATTAATATAGTTATCACAATATAAGGGACTTATAAATGTCATTACTAACCTCCTAGTATTTTATTAAGAATATTAATATTTTATTGAAATCTTTTTGTTTTAAACAAGCATTGATTTTAAGCTGTGCTTGTCTTTTTCTTACGCAAGATGAATTCCATTCTAGCTTTATTGAATTGTTCTATCATTTCACGTTTTAATTCTTAGTTAAGGTCTTTCGCATAACGAGCTGTTATTTTTTTCTTATTTTAGGAGTATTATGAAGATTCTCTTTAAAAAGAGAATCTTTCATTGCTTTAGCTTTTTCTTTTGAGATTTCAGGAAGAGAAGCCCAAGCTTTATAAAGTATTTCGATATATTTTTTAGCAAAGGCCATCACAACGCAAGATAATGTATTAGGAGAAAAGCTCTTTGAGCAAAAGTTTTGAGATTGATTTCCCAGATTTCGATCAAAGTCAATAAGATTAGATATACTCATAAAACTTCCATCTATTTAAGTAGTCTTTTACATACATAAGATGTAAGGATTAATTCCAGAGCTTTATTATTTTAAGCTAAGCAAGAATTTAACCTTGGCAGATAAAAAAAATACGTTTAATAGTAAAGCGCTTTTTTTAATTAGTATTTTTCTGGTTTTTATAAATAAATGTTCTTTATAATAATTACATTATTACTAACATCTATTTTATGTAAAATATAATGCATGATTTTTTTTATTAACTGTATTATCTAATATTCTGAATCTATGGAATTTTCAGAATGGCGAAAGTGTTTTGGAAATATTAAATAATTATTAGCTATTGTTTTGCTCCTTGTTGGATCCGTTCCACATTCTAATAATGCTAGGTATAAAGAGTTTTCCTCTTGTTCTGGAAAAGATCCTTCTTCAAGAGATGTATCTGAGTCTACTTCTTCTGTTGTAAAAGTTGATTTATCTAGGGCTACTTCAGGTACAGAAGAAAAAGTCTGTAATTCTTCTAACTGGGTTTCACCTACCTCTTCTTTGTTAACAGCATTTATTTTAGGTGATAAAAACCTAGAGAAAAAATTTTCTATCCTTTCTATTAAATCTTTAGGGTATCCATTTATGATGTTTGTAAGAGAAATAAACATATCTACAAGATAGAAGTCAGAAAAACCTAAATGAGAAAGGCCTTTTTTGCCTATTTCATAATTTGAAATAAAAACCCATAGCCTGTCTGGAATAGAATAGATCAACTTTGTTGTATAGATAGTTAATTTTACTAAACCTACAATGAGATGGATAGCAATATCAGAAATGCGAGTACTATCTTTTATAATAACACTCACGATAAGACGAGATAATATATTAGGTGAGGGGTCTTTTGAGCAAAAAGCTTGACATCGATTCCCAAGGTTTTGATTAAAACTGATAGGGTTTGAAACAAGAAAAGATGACATTGATCGAATTATATACATAAAGTTTCTCTCTTTTTAATAAATCACTTGTTCTAGGAGTTAGCTAACGAGAGGTTTTTAGAGCGGTTTTTTCTTTCGTTATCGTATTTCAAAGCTCGAGCACGAGCACTTGTTTGACAGGGAATGTTAGAAAGTGTTTTTCTAAAGCTCTTGGAGATTTGAGAAGCAGATTTTACTTTTATCTTAGAATCTTCTAGCTGATCAGAGGCAGTTAATAGAAGATCTAGATTGGGAATTGTTGAAAATTCATTTAAATCCTGTCTTGTAGATGATCTACTAAAACTTAGGCTTTCTTCTACATCTTTTTCTGCAGAAGTTTTATTCTTCCTAAACTCATCTTCAAACCAAAAATCTTCAGTATTATCATCACTTTCAAACCAGTTAGTAACTCCTTGTTTTTCCCTATAGAGAGTTTCTCGTTGTTCTTCTTGATTGTTTTCTATATTACTCTTAATTCTTGCCAGAATGGCTCTTGTATTGGGATTTAAAATTTCATTAATGATTTTCTCGCATTCAAAAGGTTCATTTAAATTTTGTGCTGTTTTTTCTATTTCTTCTTCCAATTGATTAAAATCTGCATTTCTTTTTTCTAGTTCTTCTAGAGTGATTTTAAGTTCTTGTTCTATTTCTAGATCAGAAAAAATAATATTTTTATTGGATTTTTTTAAAAAATCAGCAAAAAAAATTTCTATTTTATCAATTAAATTTTGGAGATATGTCTTATTGACGTTGGTAATAGATGCCAAGATATCTGCTGCATAAACACATGCAAAGCCTATATGAACAGCTGCTTGTTTACTGGGTGTTTGATGATCTGTTTCTATCCCGAGAATTCCGGAGGCGATTGCGCAGATGCCTTTTACTGCACCTGTTGTTAGTTTAATTCCTCCTATGAGTAGATGAATAGCTATGTCATGAATAAGCATAACTTCTTTGGCTAACGTTATGGTAAAGCAAGTAGCTAGATTAGCGTTTAAGCAGTATTTTTGGTAATCGGGAGTAATAGCAAAATATTTATTGAATTTTAAAGGGTCAGAGTTAAAAAAATTTTGAGATAACTCTATAATAGATGCAATGAATACAATCATAGATTTGTCCTTTTTTTAAAAAAAATTTAAGAAATTCTTTGTATGCAAATTAATGCTTTAGAGGCTGCATTAGCTGCTGTGGGATAATGCAGAATCGATCGAAGAACCATTTCTGCTTGTCTTTGTGCGGAAAAGAGTAAGTGCTCTTTAATCTCTTTGAAAAACATTTTTTCAAAATTAGCTAATTCTGTGTTTTTATCAGAGACATCAAAGGTGTGTAAAATAAGGGTATCACCAATATCCCAATTATTAATGGTCTCAGAGAACTCTAATTGGGGATTTACTCCTAATATGGGATTTTTAGCTACAATAGTTCGTGGATTAAAGCTTTCTTGAGAGATATGTATCAGACTGTCATATCCACAGGAAATACAACTGAGTTTATCTTGCAGAGGGTCAAGAAGCAATGCACTGAAAGTAATCGGGCAGGCTTGTTTACAAAGCAGTTGGTTTAAGCTATGGGTTAGTTCATCAATTTTGCTTAAAGTTAATTGGTGTGTATACATATGAATCATCCCCTGTAAACTACTCATGCAAATGGTTGCTTCTATTTTTGTTGTAGTAGAAGAGGCGAGTAATATGCAAAGACAATTATTAGGAAGACGAATAAAATCGTAATAAAGACCAAATTGGGCTCCATGCCATTTGGCTAAACCGATATCCGCGTTAGACCAAGAGGGGTGTGTTTTAGGTAATGTTAGCTGAAATGCTGCATATAGGTCTTCATAGACTTGCTTGATTTGATCTGGTCCCGCATACTCTTTTTCTAATTCTTTAGACTGTAAATAAAAAGAGACATCGTGAATAAACTCTTCAGTTGTTTGGTAGCGTTCACTAACGGAGATAGCTAGGACTTTTACAAGAATATGCCTTAAGCCCTTAGGGATAGAAGTGAGGTTAATAGCGCCATAACTGAGTTTCCCAGAAATAAGTTCATATAAGATGATACCTAAAGAATATAGATCAGAAGCAAAACTTAAACGAGAGGGGTCCTCTTTTTGTTCAGGGCTCATGTAATTCGGTGTGCCGATAAAATAGGAAGGTAGAGCAAATTGATCTTGCTCGTCTTGCAATTGCGCGATTCCAAAATCAATAAGTTTTACTTCACCGTCTTCTGTAATTAAGATATTTTCCGGTTTTACATCTCTATGAATAATTCGAAGAGAGTGTAAATGTTGAAGCGCATAGGCTACTTGCAAAGAGATATCTAAAACTCTGCGTATAGATAAAGAATGCTGTACAATAAATTGTCTAAGAGAAATACCATTGATTAGCTCCATAGCAATGTAAAGTCCTTTTTCCCAACTTCCTTCCCCATAGAGTTTTACAATATTAGGATGATTAGAAATCGAAATTGCTTTAGCTTCTCTTAGGAAATGCTCAACAGCTTCAGGGTGGTTAATATGATTAGGAGACAAGACCTTAATGGCTAAAGGTTTTTTGGTATTAGGATCCAAAGCTAAATAAAGAAGGCTCATTCCTCCTTTATTCAAAAGGCTCTCTATTTTATAAGGGCCGATTTTTTCAGGCAGAGGGATATCTTCTTTTCCTATCAGCTCAGGGAGCGTATTTTGTTTGTAGAAAGAGTGCTCTGCCATATTTAAAAATGTTATTCTCCAACCTGTAGTATTTTAACTCCAAGTACATCACCGAGTTGAATAAGCTCTCCTTTGGCAACAGCTTTTCCATTTAAGATTAACTTTACTCCTTGTTCAGGTCGTGCGGCTAATTCAATCACGTTGCCAGGTTTAAGCTGAGTGAGTTTTTTTAGATTCATCCGTACTCTTGCTATTTCTACATGAATAGTCAAAAGAGCATCAGGGATGGGGATTAATGGTTCTTCTAGTTCTTGTGTTATTTCTTCTTCTTTAAAATCTTCATCCATGGATTCCTCCTGATAGGCATAGTCGATAATTTTGCAGTTATTTGGTTTGCAAATTACAGTAAATAGGGGGTTTTGCTCTAAAAAAAGAGTCGCGGTCCCTTTTGTTGTATAAGGAGAGTAAGAGCAAACATCCAAGATTAAAAAATCACCGACTGCAATTTTTTCCCATTGAGATAGTGTAAGCTTTGTGTAGCCGATTTGAGCAGATACGGCTAAATCTATATCTTTTGCAAGACTACTCTCATCAATCGAAAAGGTTGCGTTTGCAAAGTGAGTTTTAAAGGTTTGATGAAAACTGACAGGACATATGATTCTTCCCCATAGTACTTTTTTTGGGTGATGGATCCCGATATCCATACAAATACAATTTTCTTTGGGGAGAATAGTAGTTAAAGAACCCATTTTCAAAGACAGATCAGAAAAAGGTCTTAATGGGTTAAAGACTTTTAAGGTTTCCAGTAGTAAAAATCTATAAAAACCCTCTTGAAAAGAAGTAGAGCTCATCGCTTTTTGACTTTGATTTTCTGTGAGTGCAAGTGAGACCAAAAAGGTCATGTCTTCTTGTGCCATGACCCAAAAACATTGTCCTATAAGTGGGCTTAATTGAATGCTTATTACAATTGGGTGATTACCGAGTCCTGATAGTACTTTTTCCTCTGCTAGCAGCTGAGTATCCCCCACTACAAGACTTAGTTCGGGAGTTTGTAAAATAGCAGCTACTTCTTGAATGCATTGGTCCCAAGGAATGGGAGGTGGGTTTCCCCATAAGGGGATCTCTTGCATCTCTTGCAAGGTTTCGTAGATTTGATGAATCCAATTCATTGGCATTGTGCTCATTGGTTATCCTCATCATCTTGTTTTTGATGATCAGTTGTCTCATAAGAGCGCAGTTCTAGAATAATGTCATTAACAGAAAAACCAAACGACTCTTGGCGAAATCGATTAAGTAACTGAGGCACGTGAGAAGCAACTAAGGATAGAGCAGTGCTAGAAGTAGGCGCTAATTCAATATTAAAAATCTTAGGTGCTGTTGAATATTCTTTTATCGTAATGCGCATACCAGAGAAAAGAGAAGTATTTGTATCTAGGATAAAAGTGGTTTCTTTGTCTTGTGAATAATTCATAAGAATGGAAGCTGAGGCAAGTTTCTCCCAAAGTTCTTCTATAGGGAAATGAGGTGTTACAGGGGAATTGCTGCTTAATTCAACCTCAGAGATTTTTGTCGATAGAATAGTAGATAAATCAGGTTTTTTTTCAGAGAGAAGTATGAGATTAGGTGCCCAAATGGGATTTTCTGGATTCCCATCTTCACTTTTTAAAAGTTTTTTCTGTTTTTGACCTAAAAGCTTACTAAAAGAATCCGTTTTATGTACTGGTTTCCCGCTTTTCTGCTCTTTTAAAGGAGTAGGTGGTAATTTTGACGATACAGTCATTTAAGAATCTCCTTGCATTGGCTGTTGATCACTCCCAAAGGATTTCTTACGTTTAAAAAGAGGGCGCTCTTCTACGTTTGTTTCCAAACGATGAATGCAAAAAGCATAATTACCGCTTGCAAAATTTGCGAGTAAATTAGGCATATTTCCTTGAAATAAGACTATTGCTTCTGGACTAGCAGATAGCAGAACATTAAAGGCTTTGGGAGCCGTACTATACTCGGTAATTGTAATACGAGCTCCATAAAAAACAGAAGAAGCAAATTCTTCTCCCGAAAGAGTCAGTTCTGTTGTTGTTGTTCCAGAAAGCTCCATAACTGTCATTACACCCGCCATTCTGTCAAACAATTGGCTTATTTGATAAGAGGTAAAAGCAGATCCCGTCGGTAATGCAGAAGGTTGATAACTGGGCTGATTAGGATGTATGTTGGCTAAAGGCTCAAAAGAGGTAGGCATCTCTTCTTTTTTTTCTTCTTTAGACTTCGAAGTAGGAGGTGTGTGTTTTGGAAGAGAGGGTTTAGAAGGTGGGGCTTCTGGCATGGGGTTTGCTGAAATAATCTCCTTTTTTTTAATGCTTTTTTCCTCTATTACCTTTTCTTCAACAGAGACTTCCTCTATAGACTTCTTTTGCATTTCTTTTTCAGATGATGAGGTTACTTTTTTATGAGATGCTTCTGCATTTTTTTTTACTTGGAAAGAACTTGTTCGAGAGTTAGAGCTGTTAAAAATAGAATCGGGCTTTGGTTTTTTAGCTATTTTAGGAGTTTGCTCTTCTTCTTGTGAATAGCGTTGTCTATTACCCCTCGAAGAGGTTTCTTCTTTTTTTCTGTAATCAAACTTTTCTCTAAATTGATTAGAACCTAGACGATGCTTATCTTTTTTAGGATCATTAGCAGGATTTAGAGGGTTAGGTATTTTACCAACTTTGCTCATAGAGACCTCGCTTTTATCATGTTAACTCATACTGGATTTTTATCTGGCTTGTCCAGTATTTAGTGAGGCTTTTTTTTCTTACGCTTTTGACGAGATATTGCTGTTTTTTTACGTTCATGGCCAGCAGAGCCGATTTCATCCATTTCAATGCCTTCTTTTTGTTCTTCAATAAGATGCATTTCTCGCTCCCACTCTTTGTGATGTAAGCGCATTTTTTCTACGTCTTGTTGGCATTCTATAAGCTCTCTGCGTGCTTTATTCACTTCTTCTTCAGCTAGTGTTACCTTTTTTTTTTGTTTTACGACAGTCTGCTCCTTAACAGCTAATTTTTCATCAACAAGTTTTAAATATTGCTTCATCTGTTCTATTTTATGAGGAACAGCTCCTTCATCCATGTGATCACGTAATTGCTCAAGCTTGCCAATACGATGCTCTTTTACCAGATCTCGTTCTTTTTCTTTTTTGATCAAACTTGTTTGTTCTTGCTCAAGAATACGTTTTTTGTCTCGCAGGTTAATTTCTGCTGTTTCGAGATTTTTTTGCTTAATCTCAGCTAATTGTTTAAGGGGATAACGTGGCATATCTATCTAAAAAGCATTTTGAGCTGTTGCAGAGTGTCTTCGAAACTACACGCTTCATCAACTGCTTGGCGTAAAAAACGATTCACCTTGTCAATGTATTTAATAGCAAAATCAGCTGCTTTATCAGAGCCTGGTTTATACTCTCCAATGCGAATGAGCAACTCATTTTTTTTGTAATTAGCTAACACTTCACGAACTTTACCAATGAGCTGTAAATGCTCTTTGTCGACAATGTGTGAGATGATTCGGCTAACCGAATCGAGAATATCAATAGCAGGATAGTGATATTGACGAGCAAGCTCTCTTGAGAGAATGATATGACCATCAAGAATAGAACGTACTTCGTCAGACACAGGTTCATTTAAATCATCGCCTGCTACTAGGATGGTATAAAAAGCTGTGATTGAACCTTTATCAGAATTACCAGAACGTTCCAATAAGCGGGGAAGTGTTGCAAAAACAGAAGGGGTAAAGCCCGCTCTTGCAGGAGGCTCTCCTGCTGCAAGGCCTACTTCTCTTAAAGCTCTTGCAAAACGAGTTACTGAGTCCATCATCAAGATCACTTTTTTTCCTTGGTCCCGAAAATACTCTGCAATCGCTGTTCCCATGTAGGCTGCATTGATACGCAGTTGCGCTGCTTGGTTAGATGTAGAAACCACAACAACCGATCTTTTCATCCCTTCTTTGCCTAGATCGTTTTCTAAAAACTCACGTACCTCTCTTCCTCTTTCCCCAATTAGACAAATCACATTGACATCAGCTCTAGCATTCCGAGCAATCATTCCCAAAAGAGTGGATTTTCCTCCTCCTGCAGCAGCAAAGATTCCCATTCTTTGTCCTTCTCCACAAGTAAGCAGGCCGTCAATACAACGAATACCCAATGAGATCGGCTCTGTAATAATTTTTCGCTTGAGTGGATCAGGGGGAGGGTTGATTACTGAATAGCTTTCTGTTAATTGAAGAGGACCTTTTTGCTCGAGATCTAAAGGGTTCCCTAAACCATCAACTACACGTCCAAGAAGTCCTTCGCCTACTTTAATATGCAAAGACATGCGTAAAGGGATTACTTCTGAGGAAGGACCTATTCCCTGCATTTCTCCAAGAGGAGATAAATAGACCTCTTCTCGAGTAAAACCCACAACTTCTGCCATTAAAGGGGCTTCTTCTCGTTTGATGAGAACAACTTCACCCATTTTCACTTGGGGAACGATTGCTTTAATCAACATTCCCACTACTTCAGTAATCCTTCCATGTACTGTGGTAAGCTCTAACTCATCAAGATGCGAGACTAGTTGATCAAAATCAGGGATTTGTTTCATATGTCCTTATAGCTGTACATTCATCAGCGTTTTAAACCCAGAAACAGCATTTGCAAGCAATACAGAGGTAAAATCTAACTCCTGTTGTGCTTTATTTAATTTTACCTGAACCAGTAAAAAATCAGCAGGAGCAAGGCTGTCTCCTTTTGCTTTAAGGGATTGCAATTGTCTTTGAGCAGATGCTAATTGCTGTTGGCCATCAGCTAGATAATTCATAAATTTGCCCAATGGACCTTGAAATTTAGTAGAAGAGATTTCTTGTTCTGGTTTTTCCTCGTTTACTCCTAATTTAGCATTTACTGCACGTAAATTAGCAGTTGTGTTATTCAGTTTATTTTTTAAGAGGTATTTATCAGAAGAGCGCAATTTAAGTTTTGGTGTATTGAGTTGATTGGAGATATCTCCTAAGGTGCTGTGTGCGTGTTTAACTTGGGCAAGCAAATTATCTGTCGTAGCAGCTTGTGTGATAGGAGAATGGCCTGATTGCATCAAATCAAAAGGGGAAATCATCGGGGTTTTCCCCGAATTGGCAAGAGAAGACTCACCTGTTTTCATAAGAGAAGAAAAAGGCTGTCCTGCAGGAAGGGCTTTATTGTCCTCTCCGATTCGAACAGTTGGCGAAATACGCTCTGCATTGCTTAAGTCTTTAGTAGGGAAGTCTTGGTCTGCCATAATCTGATCCGTATTGTTTAACTTTTTTAAACTTCGGCATAGGTATACCGCGTATCTTAACAAATAGCACAATTAGAGGTTTTTCGTCATGAAACTTCCAAATAAGGATCTTAAAGTTTTTAGTCTACTGGCAAAGCATAAAGAATATAATATGATATTTATAAAAAAGTATATAATTTATCTATGCACCTGAATGTTGGGTTTAATTAATTAAGAATAGGAAAGTTAAGACAAAAAAACAGTATAAACAACCTATTGATGTTGCATAAGTTTCATTTATAAAAAAACCCGAAAAAGGAGGCAAAATAAGAAAAGTTTAGAGCTAGTTGCCTGCTAGACAACCCAAAACTCAGGTTGTTATCAGATAGAAAATCCCTTTTTTTATACTGTTTGATATCAAAAAAGTTACGGAAGGCTGATTTAAGGCAATTACTTTTCATTGATTGATATTCGGAGCTCCCGATGAAAAAATGAGCAACCGAGGTACTGATATTGTAAGTTCTTTACTTAAGAAGTGGTGAAAATCCTAATAAAGAAACACCAAAAGAGATCATTTGTTGCAATTAGCTATAAAAATTGGTTCAGAAGAGCATGTTAAATACTTGATAAATTCTGGTGCTGAAGTAGATATGGTGGATTGAAATGGAAGAACTCCTTTTTAAGTTGCTATAATGTATAAAAATAAAGTCTTTATTGATTTACTTATGGAGCCAAGCCTTTATAAAAGGTTGTGTCAATTACTAAAAGCTTTTGAAGCACAACCTATAAATTATTTTTTGGGAGATTTAGTTTCGACAGGAGAAGGAGATTTTTTAATGAACTTTTCCACAAAATCGAGCGCGGTTTTAGCTAAGCTTTTAACCATGGGATCTTGATTTTTTTGAATAGAGTCCTCTAGGGTTTTTTCTCCTTTTGCTAACTCTGTTGGATTTAAAGATAGAGTTAGACCAAGCAGGGTTTTAGCCATTTCGTTCGAAGGTTCTCTAGCTAAGATTTCTTCAAAAGTGGTTGCTGCTTGTTTGAGTTTAAGTTGGCAGAGATTAAGATATCCCATCCCTAAACGAGGTAGAGAATTACTAGGATCGAGCAGCTCTGCTGTTGCAAATAACTTAATAGCCGCATCCTCATCGCTTTGATTAATTGCAATAAAGCCGGCTTCTGCCATTAAGATAAAGTGGTTTTTAAATTTTTCAAGAGACATTGTAAAATCCTTTTTGCAAAATGATGGATACCATTAAGAGGTTTTTTGGTTACGCACCATATTATTAATCGTTGCTTGTACTTGAGAGATCAAGTTAGAAATTGATTCACCAATCTGGGTAACTTGGCTCATAGAAAATTGTAAGAGTAAGAATTTTCCTGGAGTTGCATGCGAAATAGAACTTGCAACAGCCCGAACTTGACTAATTACAGTACTCTGCAATTTAGCGTATTGCTTGATTAATGTGCTAAATGTAATAGTTGCCCAATTCGATCCTTGTGGCATTTTTAATCCTTATTTTTATTTTTTGTTAGCAATTCTAGTTAATACTCTTTGCAAAGCCGCGTAACCATGCAATAGCTTGCCATAGTTTTCAAAGTCTTCACTGTTGGTTCCCTGTCTTAACTTTGCTTTGATTTCTTGGATGGTTTCATCTGTTTTTTTGATTAATTCTTTTGCTTTTCCAGGTTCGCTTCTTAATTCTTTTTCCAGGTCGAATTCAAATAGCGGCTTATCTTTTTTTCCCAAACCAAACATAATTTTAGCTCCTCATTGATGCGCGAATGAAAAATACTTATAGTCTTATTGCAGATTGTAATTAATTCTAAATTTTACGCCATCTTTTTCAAGAAATACCATATTAGATAAAATTTCTGTAATCTTCATTCCATCGATTACATCCTCAATGGAGAGGATTTTTCCGTTAATGACAACAAACATATTTTGATCATCTTTTTTAGAATAACCAGTGATTTGGTATTTTGAAGATATGTCAATCCTTGAAGTATCCGCTTTTGTATAAATCACGAAGTTTTTAATTAGACGGATTCCTGGCACTGTATAAAATTGATCAATAATTGTATTAAAAGTATGCGCTTTCTTTTGATCTACTCTACCTGCTAAGACAAGTTCCCCATTGCTGAGCTGATAGGTGACTGAATTAAATCCTTTTTCAATTAAAATACTTTCAACTTGCATTTGTAGATTGGTTTCTACAATAACTTGATTTTCCAAACGATCTAAGTAAGGAAAATTCAGATTCAAATAGTCGGATAGAGCTTGAGCTTGTTCTAACGTCTGTACATAACCTCGTAGCACAAATTTCCCAGGTGCGATAGAAGAGAGAGAAACACCGACCCAGTTAGGGTTGGTTAATAAAAGGGCATTCGTATTTTCCCAAATTAATTCATTGACAATCACATTATCTTCAATGCTACGAACAAAGGGAAGATTTTCAATCTTATATAGAAGCTCTTGTTTTTCTACAGAACTCATTACATGCCCTAATAAAAACAGTTTTCCGCTAGGGGGGTTAAAAGAGAACTGTACATCGGGGAAAGTACTGAGATTTTCTTTTAGGATTTTGTGCTCTTCTTTTTGAGAGACAACTTCAACCTTATGGGTTTTAAAAAGCGTGATCATGCTAGTAATTCCAGCTAAAACAAGTATGCCAAAAGTAGATGCTATGATTAAATGCTTTTTAGGGATAATCATTTCTCGCCAGTCTGATGTAAGGCTCTCTTCTTGTTTTAGTTCTTCCATCTTAATACTCGTTGCAAGCGGAAGAGGAGAAAAAATAGTTTCTTGAATTTGCTCTCGGTCGATCAGCAAAAAGGAAGTAGTGCCTAGTGAAATGAGATCCTCTGAAGAAAGAAGGTGTTTACTATTAATAGCTGTCCCATTAACCAATACGCCATTACGGCTGCTTAAATCTTCAATAAATACTTGATTGTTATCATCAATGCTAATGCGTGCATGCTGTCTAGAAACACTTAAGTCTTGAAAAGCAATATCACATAAGTTAGGATCTTTTCCTAAGACATAAGAAGAGCCTTTCTGCATAGAGAATTCAGCACCTGCATTAGGTCCATTTGTTACTTTAATAATAAAACGACCCAGTGATTCAGAGCCTATTCTTACGCTTATTAGATCTGTATCATCTTTTGAAGTTGTTGTTTCTAAGCTCGGATAAGAATAAGAAAATCTAAAGGCACTACTGCCAATCTTAACTAAATCTCCTTCCTGTAATAAAACGGGCTCTATTAGGATCTGTCCATTATATAGTGCAGGATTAGTTTTGCTGACATTTTCTAATACATAACCCTCTTCTGTATGTCTACAAATCACGTGTCTACGTGAGACAAGGGGATCCTCTAAAAGAATAGAAGCTACTTCAGGATCTCTTCCTAAGACCCATTCTTCTTCTTCTTCAAACCTTGCTACAAACCCTGTGAGAGGGCCCTCTTCTCCAATTAAATATCCAGCCATGTTATTTTATCTTTATCGAACTTGTGTTTTTTTTATTGATAACAAGAGAGCTCATTTTTCCAAAAATCGAGATAATTTGTGAAGTCCTCTAGAGCATCCTTAAATACTTTGTACTTTATGTCATACGGTAAAGTAAGACACAGTGTCAAGAATTTCTCATCTCGATCTAAGCCAATGATAGAGCCCCCGGTTCCTTGTCCTAATAAATTCGCTTTCATGAGATACATAAAAACCTCTTCTCGTTTATTTAAAGGACATGTTCCGATTGTAGCAAAGAAAGTACACCCAGGATCTAATTCTCGAAAAGTAATAATTAGTTCTTTGTACAATTTTAATGTATAGAGCTTGTTTTCTTTAGATAAGGCACCTTCTAAAGCAAGGTTTTCAACCAATTGTGTAAGGCATTCTTCTAGCATGCAAATCTCCGCTCTATATAACGTTTAAACTGCTCTATAGATAAAAGTAAATCGTTTTTTTTAAGTAGAGAAAAGCTAAGTCTTATTTGTATTAATAAATAAATTAATCAATAATAAATTATAGTATAATTAAGTTGAAAAGTGAGAGGGCTCTTATGAGTTTAAAAGAAGAGTGTCAACAGCTGAGCGAGTTATTTCGTCGTGCTGCAGAAGGTCAATCTATAGACTTACAGCAAGTATTTACTCAATCTTTACAGTTTTTTGAACGGCTAAAGGTGGAATTAAAAGAAGAAGACCCACAAAAAAGACAAGAAGCAATGGCTATGTTGATGGAAATTTACCAACATATGATCAAAGACACCAAGCTTATTTGTGAAACTTCAGGAATGTCAGAGGAGCAGATAGTTTCTTTTGCAGAAAACCCTACAAACTTTTCACCTGAGCAATGGGCTTCTATTCAAGAGTCTAGAGAAAAAATTTCCAATGCCGGCCAGGATCTGGCCAAGGCCTTAGAGCAACTTTCTCCTTCCGAAGAGGAGAAAAAACTGCATGATCCTATTAAAAAATTCAAAAAATCCGATTGGATGCGTAGTTAATTAGTTTATTTTTAGCTGCTTGTATAAGCAGCTTTCTCTTAAGATTTTACGTTTTCTTGAGTTGTTTTTCTAGGGAATACTTTTTAAAGAAAAATAAAAATTATGTTCTAACTCATTAATTATCAGTATTTAAATCATTTGTTATTAAATTATTAATAATTGCTTAACGTTTTTATGATTAAATAGATATTAGATAGATAGTTTATAAAAGCATAATAAAAGGAAAACCTATGTCAAATATATTACTTAACCAAGAATTGCTACAGGGTATTAGCAATGATATGCAGCATAGTACGCACAAACAGGTGGATTGGCTCCAAGATGACTCAACCCTACCTACTGAGTCTCTAGCAGATCGTATTAAAGATATGATTGCAAGTGGAGCTACGCTTGAGTTGATTGTTTTAGCAATTATGACTAATGATTCTGGAAATGGTGCAATGGATGCTTGTTCTTTAAACATCGCAAAAATTACGGAAGAAACCAATCAGCTTAGTGATGTGCAAGACGACTTGATTAATCTTCAAAGGATTCTTAGTAAAATTCAAGCTGAGCTTGGTTCTAAAAAAGATCTTTCTCCAAATGACTGGAAAAAATTTGATAAATCCTTATTGAAGCAGCTAAAAGATACCTATAACAAGCTTTGTAAAGATCAAAAAACACTAGCAGGAAGCTCTGATCCTAAATTAAAAGCTGTAGCTGATATGGTAAGTAACTGGCTTAAAGACCTGAATTCTTCTATTCCTACGCCGTCTGGTGACACAGGAAAATTAGACCCTTTTGATACACTGCTTAAAAAATGGGACGGAAATACAAATTTCCCTATAAATGGTAAGAAATTAGCGGATAATCTTTGTGGAGCGATTTATGCTCTAGCCAAGAATTTCTATGATAAAAACCACCCAGGCTCTGGAGATGCTAATATTGATTACTTAGGTGAATGGGGGCAGTCGGTGCAGGCTTGTGAACAGTTAACCTCTGGGACCTCTCAACAGGAAACAACTGCTGTACAAGGATTTATGCAGATTTTAAACTCATTTAATAATATCGGGCAACAGGGTATACAGGCTTCTTCTCAAGGAAAAGAGGCTATCATACGAAACCAAAAAACCGGATAATCATTTCTCTTCCAAAATCAAGATAGAACGGGATAATCACTGAAGATTATCTCACTTTTTTGTTTAAACAGCTTTAAACCCGCCTGGATTTGAAGGGGCTAGAGGGGACTTTTTCCCTAAGTTAGTTTCCGATGTTCTTCTGGAAGCCTTCCATGCTCGTTCACTATAGTTAAGCGTAGTTTGTCGATTCTTCCTTAAAGGAACAAAGTAGGCGGCTCGCTGATCACTAGGACTATCTTCCCAGCTACCAATTAGCTCTCTTCCGTTGTTAAAAGATCTCTGTTTAGGGGGTGAAGGATTTAGCTCATCGTATATATATACACTAAGAATGATCAAAAAAAACAAGTGTTTCCAGCAGTTGATGTGGATAAGAGCATTTTTGCTAATATTTGGCTCTTCCATTCTAACAATCAAATACACAGTAAAAGAAGATACCTTAGATAGTGCTAAACTAGTAGGAATGTACTTTAGAAAAAGCCAAGTGTATTTAGTAAGGGCATTTTTTTGAGTAAGTTCAAGAAATCGTGTACGTATTCCAAAAAGAGTTTCTCTAATCTGGTCAATTTTAGACGAAATGCTTTCAGGTTTAAAAGTGAGGTGGTTGATTAAATAAGGTCCAGTGCCTCCAACTAGTATAGTTATTGCTTCTTTATAAGGGTTATAGCTCGTAAGACCAATGATTGTAGCAATTGATGACATAGGTTATTCCTTGGTTTTTAGGTTGTATAAAATTCTTTTAGCACTTCTTGTACAGCTAGAAATCCTATTTTTATAGCCTCTAATTCTTCAGGATTATTCTGGGTCTGATCAAGGGCATTTTGAAGAGCTTCTGTTATTTGAGCGGTTTCGGTTTTATCTACTACAATTACATCGCGATTAAAAGGTATAGATTTAGGCCAGGCAGGAGGGGGTCTTCGTTCATGTTTATACCATCCTGAAAGCTTGTCGCATTCATAATAGATAGGCAAACTTATTTCTCTTACTACAACAGCCTCGCGAACAAGTTCTTTAGAAATCCTGCATTTTCTTTTTGTAAATTCTGGTCTATTTATATAACAATAAGGGATCGATCCAAAAGAATCCGCTGAAACATTGTTTATAATATTTTGATAGTCTTGCATGGTTTCTTTGATAACGCCTGGTTGATTTTCTTGTGTTTTGAGATACCTTAAAAATTTTGCCTTTTCTTCTTGTATACGTTCTGGAACTTTTTCTGGGTTAGAAAGAGAAATTGTCGTCAATTTATAATAGTTATAAATTTTTTCTATGTGTTCATATTGTTTTTTGAAAATTTGTCTTTTATCTATCAAAGAGCTGATTAACATTGCACTCTCTTCACCTGTGCTTAAACGAGCCAAATTAGGGAGTACCGTACAAAGCGCATCTCTAAAAGACTCCTCCTTAGCAACTGTATCCACCAGGGGTATTATTACTCCGTTGATACCAGGAGAGACTACTGTTTTTAAGTTTAGATCTAGTTTACGGAGTATAGACACATCTACGAGCATACCAAAGGCTCTTGGCAAGGTCCCCCAAAGTTTTTGTTTAAGAGTTAGATTTTTGTCAGAGTAAAATTGATAAATGCTATGTCCATAAGTTAGTACATTTAAACCGTGAAGAAAGACTGCTGTCACAATTAACTCCTATTTATTTTCTTAATTTAAAAACCTCTATCTCTTTCTAAGAAGAGATAAAATTATGAAAAGCTCTTGCTTCTCTTCTAAAGGAGAAAAAGGCATTTTAAGTTTTTCATTAAATAAAAGTAAATTTTTTTTAATACATTCGATTAATTAAGATGCTAAAAAGAAGGGAAAGCAAATTCTTTTTTCTGCTATTTCTTTTAAATTTTTTCGACTAATTTTATTGTTTATTTATTGACAGTGAGTTTCGTATTTAAATAATAAAATGGATTAAAAGTTATGAAATTAATTCTTTTTTATGTTTTAATTAAACTAAGGTCGATTAATTTAATAGAAACTCTAAAAAGAGATCTAATTATGGCAGAAAATTCTTTAGCAGCCGCAGCAGAGATAGTAGCTACCCTCTCTAATTTGAGTGAGGAACAACGCTCTTCATCTAAAGATGAAGCGTATATAAAAAGCATTCTAAAGAACGCATTGTCTGAGATTAACAATCCTCAAGAGTTAAAACGCATTCTAGCAAATCTTGCAAGCACAAAAGGACTTAGTGATAGTGTACGTAATTGTTTAGATATACTTATGCCAAAAGTAAATAAGCTTTGCAGTGTAGAAGAAGCGTCAAAAAGTTCTCCAGGGGATTCAAGTCTCAATGATAATGTGAGAAAAATTAAAGCGTGTGTGAACACCATTCTTACCAAATTACAATTAGAAAATAAACAGAGGCTAACTAAAGAGAGAATACAATTAAATCATTGGACACAAGCGCAAGATACTGTTGGATCTATGGCAAGATCAATTCTTCAAATATAAGGGGCTTTCATGAAAAAAGACAAAGAGATTGAAAAAATCGAAATCTTTTTAGAAGAGGGTATGGAGTATAAAGATGTCCATTTTGAAGAGCTGTTAAATTTGATGAACAAATTGATGGTAGATTTAAAAGAAGCTGTTTCTAAAGGAAGTCAAAAACAGCAGAAAATAGCTGCTGAGAAATTAGAACAAGCAAGGCACTTGTTGTATGATTATCTTGAATCAGCAACGGAAAAATTAGGTTTAGAACAAGATCAATTACAATTGATTTTGTCCTACTTTTTAAATACAGCTTCACCACATCGAGATAAACTTGTGGTTTTTCAACAAGAGTTTGAAAAAAATACCGAGGAAGTAGAAAAGCTTCTCGATGCGAAAATACCCCAGAAAAAAAAGCGAGATACATTAAAAAAATATGCCCAGAAATCCAGCTGGGTTCAATCGTAAGAAGGCTTTTTTATGTCCTTACAGATACAAAGCGTACCATTTATAGAAGAAGCAAATCCTAATAACCTTTTTACTGAAAAGGAAAAAGGTTATGACATCAATCTTTTATTGGTACTTGCTGTTCTTGTTTTGGTTACAAACCCTAAAGGGACAGGAGCTCTTGATCGAGTTGCTAAAAAAATGGAAGAAGCAACACACATAGCAGAAGAACTAAGGGGTTTGCAAGATAACCTGATCACGATCAATGAAAAGGTTGGGAAATTTCAATTGTCTACAGAAAAAGAGCCTACCGCTCAGACTTGGGAAAAAGATAAAATAGGTAATGCCATCAAAGAGTTTGCAAATGGGATTTTAGATCTTCAAAAAAATATTACAGAGCTTAAAAAACGTGTAAAGAAATATCCTGATCTTGAAGCTCTTTTGGCAACTACACAAGATCTTTTTAAATGCTTTAGCAAAAATTTTAACCCTATAGATAGTCGTAGCATCATAGATGCTATTTCCGATTGGAAAGAGGATCAAGATCTGAACTTTCATGGAACGGATTTATATTTTCAACCTAATTCTCAAAAAAAAGATCCTACTCAGTTTAATCGTATGATTGCTTGGACAATGACACAAGTTTATCTCATTAATAAAGGAGAAATAAAAGACCCAAAAGCTAAGAATCCATTAGAAGATTGGAATGCAGATGGCAATGCTAGTGAACAAATGCTTATTGGACAGTCCCAGCAAAGTTCCATTGAAATGAAATCCTATATGACCCTAATCACTTCTTATAATAATACAATGAAAGCATCCTTACAGTCTTGTAAGAAAGAATTACAAAAAATGGTGAGGGAGCAAATCAGTCAAAACTAACAAGGAGGAATTTATGTCGGACATAACAACAAATATAACCTCTTCTGAAAAAATCATACAGCCTACTTCACGGTCTATTAAGCAAAAAGTAAGACAAACCCTTCCGCAGCAACAAGAAGAACTACCTTATGTGGGTTCAACAGATCCGATTCCACTAGAGCACTTAAAACAGGTTGAACAAGAACTGTCCCATTTACACTCGCCAAAACAGATCCAACACCAATCAGAACAACTAAAAAAGCATGCTGCGCCTCTGAAGGAATTTAGTGAAAAAGATCTACAAAAAATCAAGCAAGAAATCGCCAACCTAGCACCTAAGCAATTAGAAGAGCTGACCAATCAGTTAAAAAAAAACTTAAGCCAATTACAAGCAATACTAATCGAGCTAAAAAAACAAAAAAAAATAGATCCTGAAAAAGCAGAGCTTATTTTAGATACCATAGACACTCTTAGTTCTAAAGATTTACAAAACCTCTCACAAGATGACCGAAAAAAATTAAGTAATACCCTTAATATTCTAAAAGTAAAGGTAACCCATCTCAATAACAACAAACAAATAGATCCTGAAATAGGCAATGTTTTAATCCTTTTTTTAGCTTTTGCAAAAGCTCAAATGGATCAAAATGACAAAGCGATGTTAGCTGGAATTCAACAAACCAAAGTAAAAACAACCGAGCTAGAATTACAAGCTGAAAAACAAAAAGACATTGCTGGTCAATCGACCCAAGGGCGGCATTTTAGTACGACAAAAGCAATTCTTTTTGGAGCGCTTGCTATAGTTCTTGGTGGAATGTTAGCATTTTTCACAGGGGGCCTTACTGTATTAGTAGGAGCTGCTATTGGAGCTGTCATTGGAGTCGCATCTATAGGAACTGTTGCAGGTGTAGCAAGCAAAAATTCTGATGCCCCAGGAATTGGAGGGATAACAGATGAAGGTCCCGATTCATTTAAAATGAGTAGTTTGCAAGCTTTACTTGCTCATATTAATACGCTAACGCAAAAAACTAATTCTGAACTTGGTTCTACGGAAAAAATGTTTGTAGAAAATACTTCTGATAGATCTACCCAGTTAGGTCAACAAGCAGGACAAGCCATTACAGAGATGGGCAAAATCATGGAACCTAGATAGGAGTAAATTATGTCATTATCTATCTTAAATACAAGCTCTCTTTTGAAGGGTCTTCAAGAAGCTAACACCAAAGTACAAGTAACTCAACTGGGTACTGTTAATCAGTTGACACAGGCGCTACAGATCCTATCTAATCAGAGCCTTTCAGAAGCAGAAGAAATGGCTGTTATTTCAAAAATAGCAGGTTATGTGCAAGTAGTTACTCTTTTCTTAGGTCCTCTTCTAGTGCTTGGTGGGGTTTTAGAAGCAGGAGGAGCTGTTTCTTCTCTTTTAAGTGAAGCTGCTGTGGCTGGAGGGCAAGGCTCTTCTCAGATCATTCAGGGGGTGCTTGGTGGAACGGGAGGTGTATTAGAGGCTACAAGTAGTGAAAAAAAAGCCAATATAAAAAAAGATAACGTGAGTACGACCACTTTACAGAGAAATAACGATGATACCTTGAAAACCGTAGAAAAAGAAATCGAAGAAACGAAAGAATACACAGAAGGTGTGATTAAAATCCTTAATAATGATGCAAGGATAGGTAGCCAAAAAATCATACAATAAAAGTGTGCTAAACTTAAAAATTATTAGGTTTAGAGTTTCTGTTGTAAGTGATAAAAAACTTTTTTTAATTATTCCCATTCATAGGATTTAAAATTATCTCCTTTTTTCTAAATAAAAACGGAGTTGATGGAACCACAAATAATAAACATTTAATCTGTCTTACCGTATTTTTGGAGGATATGGTTCTAGATTAGATAATAAAAGTATGGCTTACATCAACTCCTCATGTTTAAAAAAATATGTTAATAATAAAAAAATGATAAGTCAACAAAAGTTTTTTTCTGAAAAATGCATTTGCTTATTCTTAGATGACAGCTAGTCTATGTCTTTAAATAAAGGCATTAGTATTTTGATTTTAGGAAGATAAAAACTTCTTTTTTGCTATTGCTCTTCTTTATGCTGTTTGCTAACCTTACCCCATCTACTAAGGCTCTAAGGAGTTATTCTAAATGGATGCGGATTTAAAAAAAACTTTCAGTAAAATTGCTAATACAGTGCGTTCTCTTTCTATGGAAGCTGTTCAAAAAGCGAACTCTGGACACCCTGGGCTTCCTATGGGATGCGCAGAATTTGGAGCTTTTTTATATGGATCTCTTCTACGGCACAATCCAAAAAACCCTAAATGGCTCAATCGCGATCGGATGGTGTTATCTGCCGGTCACGGCTCTATATGGTTATACTCTCTACTGCACTTATCGGGATTCGATCTTTCTTTAGATGATATTAAAAATTTTCGCCAGATTCATTCTAAAACTCCAGGTCATCCAGAATATCATATTACAGATGGTGTAGAGGCAACTACTGGTCCTCTAGGTCAGGGAGTTGGGAATGCTGTTGGTCAAGCGCTCGGACTTAAAATATTAGCAGAGCGATTTAATCGAGATGATTATCCTCTATTTACAAGTAAGGTTTATTGCTTAGCTGGAGATGGCTGTATTATGGAAGGGGTTTCTTCCGAGGTAAGCTCTTTTGCAGGACATTTAGGCTTAGATAACCTGGTATTGATCTATGATGCTAATCAAGTCACTTTAGATGGGTTTTTAGCAGAATCATTCTCAGAAGATGTAAAGATGCGCTACCTCGCTTATGGATGGGATGTATTTGAAATAGATGGTTATGACTTTGATAAGATGCAAGAAGTTTTTATGCATGTTCGCGACCATCAAACAAAACCTTGTTTTGTCATGATGAGAACCCTTATTGGCAAAGGATCTCCCCATAAAGCAGGAACTTCAAAAGCGCATGGCTCTCCTTTGGGTGCAGAAGAGATTGAAGAGACAAAGAAAGCACTTGGGTTACCTGAAAAAGATTTTTATGTTCCTCAAGCTGTTTATCAGTTTTTTGAAACAAAGCTTGTTAAATGTGTAGCTTTAGAGCAAAAATGGAAAGAGATGTTTCGTAATTGGTCGGAAGAATATCCAGACCTTTATAAGTTATTTCTTCAAATGGCAGAAAAAAGATTACCTACTGATTTAGAAGAAAAGTTGCGCGCCATTGAAATGAAATCTTCTTTGGCTACTCGTGTAGGTTCGCAAGTTGTTTTGAATATTTTAGCAGATTTAGTACCTCAATTAATTGGAGGTTCTGCTGATCTTTCCTCTTCTGATATGACTATGATGAAAAGATTTCCTATTATTGAAAAAGATCAGTACATGGGTAGGAATATTAAATATGGAATCAGAGAGTTTGGAATGGCAACAATTGCTACCGGGCTTTCTGAAACAAATATGATTGTGCCTTATGTAGGAACTTTTCTTACCTTTTCTGATTATATGCGTAATGCTATTCGTTTAGCAGCTCTTTCTAAAATTCAAGTAATTTACATATTTACACATGATTCTATCTTTTTAGGAGAAGATGGGCCAACGCATCAACCTGTTGAGCATTTAGCCTCTCTAAGGGCTATACCCAATGTTTATTTGATCCGGCCTGCGGATAATTGGGAAGTAAAAATGGCATGGATGGCAGCGCTTCGCTATCGAGGACCTTCCCTACTTGTTTTATCAAGACAGACCTTATCTGAGCTAGAGGAATGCAATGTATCTTATGAAGAAGGGATGAGTAAGGGTGCCTACATTATTAAAAAAGAACAGGGCAAGCCGGAGTTTACTTTAATTGCAACAGGATCAGAGGTTTCTTTAGCGTTGGATGTAGCAATCGCTTTAGAAAAAGTAGGTAAAAAAGTCAGAGTAATCTCCATGCCTTGCTGGCAGATTTTTGAGCTTCAAGATGATGAATATAAGAAAAAGGTTATTGGTGGAGATTTAGGAGTAAGAGTAAGTATTGAAGCAGGGGTGAGTTTTGGCTGGTCTAAGTGGATTGGACCTGAGGGTATTTCTATTAGTATTGAATCTTTTGGGGAATCAGCCCCAATAGGTGATCTAGCCGCTGAATTTGGATTTACTGTTGATGCAATTTTAAATCGATTGTTATCATGAATGATCTGCTCCTTAGAGCGCTACGTTGTGAAAAAGTAGAAAGAGTCCCTATTTGGTTGATGCGACAAGCGGGGCGTTATATGCCCCAATACCAACTTTTACGCACAAAATACTCTCTTTGGCAGCTTTTTCATATTCCTGAATTAGCAGCAGAGGTTAGCTATCTTCCTGTTGATCTTTTAGATGTGGATGCGTTAATTGTGTTTTCAGATATTTTGGTTCTTGCGGAAGGGCTTGGGCTTAAATTGGAATTCCCGGATAAAGGTGGGCCTCGTATCTATCCTCCTATTCGTTCTAAACAACAAGTAGATCAATTATCCATTCACGCAGTTGAAGAAAAACTGATCTTTGTATTTGAGACATTGCGACTTATAAAAAAACAAATTCAAGTGCCTTTAATTGGTTTCTGTGGAGGTCCTTTTACGGTTGCTACTTATTTGATCGACTCTACTAGTAAAGAACAGTTTTTTTATACAAAACAATGGATGAAAAAAGACCCACAAGGTTTTATTGAGCTTCTTACTATTTTAACCAAAGCCTCTATTATCTATCTAAAAGCTCAAGTACAAGCGGGTGTTGAGGTAGTTCAAATTTTTGATTCATGGGCGAATATTCTTTCTAAAGAGGAGTTTGGTCAATTTTGCCTGCCCTTTTTGCAACAAATGGTGAAAGAGTTACAATCAGTAGTTCCTGTTATTCTCTTTTGTCGTGATTCAAGTATTCGTTATGAGCAGTTAGTAGGTCTTGCGCCTACAGCTATTAGTTTAGACTGGCATCTGCCTATGAAAATTTTGAGAAAAAAAATTCCATCTTCCATTGCCCTGCAAGGGAATTTACAACCAGAACTCTTAAAAAAATCTTCTAGTGAAATAGAAAAAAAAGTGAGCTCTTTTCTAAATTCTATGAAAGGAAGTAGGGGATTTATTGCCAACTTAGGACATGGAGTACTTCCTGATATTCCTTTTGAAAATGTCAAGTTGTTTGTTGATATGGTGAAATCAGCTACCATTTAACAAGTGGAGGCATGGAACATAAAATAGCTTCTGGGTTGCCTTCTGAAAGAAATCCAAATTTTGTACCTCTATCGTAAAGCAAATTAAATTCGACGTAATGAGCGCGCATTTCTAATTGTTTTTGTTTATCTTGGGTTTGGTAATCCATCTGTATGCGTTTTTCATAGATGGGCAAAATAGACTGTAAGAAAGTATCTCCAACTGTTTTCAAGAGATGTATATCTTTTTCTAGATCTTCTGTGCGATAATGATCAAAGAAAATACCACCTATTCCTCTTTCTTTATTTCGATGGGGGATGAAGAAATACTCTTTTGCCTGTTTAGAAAAAAGAGGATAAATCTCTTTATCTATTGCATCTAGTGCCTTTTGAGTGATGGTATGAAAATGGAGAGTATCCTCTGGGTAGATAAATCCCATGGGGGTTAGATCATATCCTCCTCCAAACCAAAAATTTTTTTGTGTTTGAATAAAGCGAATATTAAAATGTGCTGTTGGAACATGTGGATTTAACATATGTGTAATTAGGCTAATACCGGTTGCAAAAAAGGCTCCATCTGCATCTGCCATAGGAAAACAATTTCCTTGTATTTCAGACCAATTTACAGCAGCTTTTTCAAATACTTCTCCGCGCAATAAACTAATTTCTCCTCCTCCTCTACCTTTTGCATAATTCCAAGGAGTTTTAACAAAAGTAGCTTGAGGTTCAAATATTTCAAAAGCATGAATAAATCTTTTTTGTAATATTTTTAGATAGTGGATGATCTCGTCTTTTATTTTATTTGGACAATCCGTTATGTTCTTTGTTTTCATAGCTAGAACCTTAAGGTTATTATGGAGAAAAAGAAAATTATTATTTTAGGAGCTGGTATTTCCGGTTTATCTGCTGCTTGGTATTTGAGCCAAATTTCCTCATCACTAGATATCTTAATTCTAGAAAAATCTAATCGGATAGGGGGCTTATTTCACACAGATCATACAACAGGGTTTCATTTTGAAAAAGGACCACGTGCATTTAAAATCAATCGGTATCCTGCAACTTTACAGTTGGCAGAAGAATTAGGTCTTTTAAGAGAAATCATTTGGTCAGGAAACCTACCCCGTAATCGATATTTATGGTGGAATGAGAAATTACATAAATTTCCTACTAATATTATTTCTTTTTTATGCTCTCCATTAACAAAGGGATTTGTTAAAGCATTAATTACAGAATGGAAACATCCTACTAAAAAAGGAGATGAAACCGTTTGGGAATTTGTGATACGCCGTTTTAATTACGATGTAGCCCAAAGGTTGTTTGATCCAATGGTTGTGGGCATTTTTGGTGGGGATCCTCGTCTTATTTCTATTCGAGCTCTTTTCCCTGTACTAAAAGAATGGGAAGAAAAATATGGAAGTGTAACCAAAGGGTTTTTGAAGAACTGGAAAAAAGCACCTAAAAGATCTCCTTATCTTCCAGATGCACCTTTATCAGCTATGTTTTCTTTTCAGGAAGGGATAGAACAATTAACTTCTACACTCTTAGCTAAAACACTGGCTTCTATTTATTATCAACATGAAGCACAAGAAATTATACAAACAGAAAAAAAAGTCATTGTTAAAACCAATCAAGGAGAATTTGCAGCGGAGTATGTATTTTGCGCTCTACCTGGATTACAAGCAGGAAATCTTTTTATCAAAGATATGCCCTCTCTTGGAAAAGAACTGAGCTCTTTGAAAAGCGAGGGAATTATAGTTCTTAACTTTGGATACAAAGAAAATGTCTTACCTATCGAGGGGTTTGGATATTTAACTCCTCATTGTGCTAGAGAAGATATTTTAGGAGTTGTATTTGATTCTTCTATTTTTAAACAACACAATAACTATCCTCAGGAAACCCGTCTTACTATTAAACTTAAAGATTCAGGGCAATCAGAAGAAGAAGCTATTCAAACAGCGCTCTTAAGCATTCGTAAACACTTAAAAATTTCTATACAGCCAGATGTTATTTCTTTTAAAAGAGCTCTTTCTGCCATTCCTCAATATACAGTAGGCTATTTAGAAAGAATGGAAAGCCTATATCTTGAATTTCAACAAAAAATACCCCGATGTTATTTATTGGGTAATTACCGAATAGGGGTAGGTGTTGATTACTGCATTCGTTGCTCTAAAGAAACAGTACGAAATTGGCATAAAAGTTCTTCTTTAACCACTTTTTAGCTCTTTTATCTCTTCTACCAACATCCTTAAATCATCAGGAGTGTGATGGATATTAATAAAAAACCGGAGAGCATAGGATCTCTTTTGATGGGAGATCATAAAATGGGAAAGAATGCCTCTTTGTAAAAGACTTTCCCAAAAAAAACAAAGTTCTTCTTCTTGAGAAAAATGTAGGCAAATTAAATGAGTAGAGGAGCAGATTTCATATCCTTGCAATTGTTTTTGTGTCCAATGACATCTTTGTTCTAGTTGATATCTTTCCCCTTCTAAAGAAAGGATAAGATCCAAAGCCATTTCTATGGCACCTAAAGAAGCATAGGTTATACTGGATTCTCGATAAAAAACATTTTTTTTAATGAGATTTTTAATCCAAGAAGAACAGGCAAGAAAAGCCGCATCTGCACTTGCAGAATTACTTAAAGAACATAAAATTAAATCGATATCCCCTCGTTTAGCTGTAAGGCCTAAGCCTCTATCACCTTTAACGCCAAAAGCTAGCGAATCGTCAACAACCAATAGAGCATTGTAAGCTTGAGATAAAGATGTGATGTGATTTAAATCGGTTAAAGTCCCATTGCCACTGCTAATAGACTCACAAAAGATCATTTTAACAGAACATATAGATTGGCCCTCTTTTTTTAAAATAGCTTCCAAAGTAGCTAAAGATCCTTGATTATAGGTAAGGATTTTCAAAGGAAAACTGTAAAGGATTTTGCTTAAACCTGGATCTAGATCATCAGCAAGAAGTAAAAGGACATCAGAACTTAATGAAGAGAGTAGATGGCATAGAGCCAAATAACGATTAGAAAAAAAATACAAATAAGGCATATTGATTAATTCTGCAATTTTTGTCTCTAGCGTTTTTTGACATTCGATAAAACTCCCTGGGATCTCCGGGTGACAGACTCCATTGCCGTAATGTAATAAGTATTTAATCGTATGTTTTTTAAGATCTGGATGATTGGATAACCCTAAAAAATCTTGAGAAGAAAAATCGAGTATTTTTTTCCCCTGCCAAATCACGTGAGTTGGGCTTAAAGGAAGCAATGCGTCCTCTTGAAATACACTCTCTTGCATAGTTGATGGATTGCTTTTCATAAACCTCATTTAAATTTATTTTTTACTATAAAAAAATTTTTCGCGTATCGAGGTATAAAATTCAAGAAAAAATTACTTAATAAAAAATCTAGGGTGAAAAAAAGAAAGAAAGAAAATTTACAATCTTTTTTAATAAATGTATTTGTTATTTTTTATTAAAATAAAAAATGTTGATTTTAATTGTTTTTAAAATCATAATATAAATTATAAAACAGTGTTGATTCTGTTATATTGTTCTAACTTAATAAAAAGTTAAGTTACTTTGTATTGGAATCTCATGATAAAAAAATGTTGTTTTATCAATTTTAAGAGTTAGATTTTTAGAAAATATTTTCCTCTTGAGAAAAGGATTCCATCCAATTTTAGTCATTATCGTAGTTCTAAAAAGCGAAAATATAAATCTGCTAAATTTGTTGCCAAACCATGAAAAGTCTTTTTGTTCTATTTACACAAAAAGTTAGCGTTTTTCTTCTTTAAATAATTAGATTAAATTTTAGAGGATTATGAGTAGTCCAATTATTCTGCACAATCACCCTAGTCATTTAGGGTCTCCCTTACAAGAAAGCGGTTCTTTAATAGGGAAAGTTATTACTAAGGTTTACACAACCACAAATTACTTGATCTCTTCTATAAGTTCTGTGGCAGAGTCTATACTGTCCAATTTCATATATGTAGGATCATTAGGGCGATATACACTAGATGATCTAAAAGGTCATTTTTCTATTAAAGGTTTTTCGGAAGACAAGGATAGATTGACTGTCTCTTCTAAGAAAGATGATATAGAAGAAGAAAGTATTAGTGAGCTTGCTAATGTTCTAAGAAAAGCCAAATCTGGTCTTGAAAGGCATGATAGTAAAATGTCTGTAGATTCTATTACTTTTCAAACGGTTCATTTACCGTATGATTTTGATACTCCACATCTATCAATTTATCCAAATCTGGAAAATATAGTTAAGCTCTCCACTCATCGAAAGGATCCTAAAGAACGACTTTCTGAAATGGAAAAATCTGTAATTAATAGAGGTAAATAAAAAATATGACAAGGTTAAGTATGTTTGTTAAAAAAATCAGCTCATTTATTCCTAATCGAAAAAAGAAAGAAAATAATCTGATAAACTATTTTAAAGGTCATTTAAAAAAATACTCTAAGAGAAGAAAAACTCTTGGGTTATAAAGAAAGTTTAGAGAAGTTATTGCTTTCTGGAAACCTTCTTAAAAGTTTTAATAAAAATATTAATACTTTGTTTGTATAAATAAATTAAAAAGAGAATTTCAAATTTAGTTATAATACTTTTTAATTACAAAAATAGCTAATTCAATTAGCTAAAATTTATATATTTGATCTTTTGTTAAAATAAATTACGTAGGCATAAATTTATGAGTAGTATTATTTCAACCCGGGTTTCCCTAGAGATTAAAGATATAAATCCTACGCAAGCCCTTCAAACGGGTGCCTCTTTGAATGAAAGGGCGTTTTATAAAATATCTGATAGTGGAAGGTATATTATTCAGTCTATAAATAACGTTGCTCAGTTAATATTATCCAAATGTATATACGTAGTATCATTTGGACGTTATAATTTAGATAGTTTAAAGAACTATCTCTTCTCAAACCAAACCGCTTTAGAAAGTAATAAACTAATTTCTACTAACAATCTACCAAATCGACCTGAACCACCACCACCACCACCTCCAATGCCTCCTCTAAGAGATCTAAATAGAGCATCGTTTAGTAGATCTTCCAGTGCAAATATATCTAATGAGTCACTTGATATAAGATCTAGTGTTAATTCGATACGGGGTTTTCCTCGAGAAGATGATACTTATTCTAGAAGCTCATCATTACATGAAGATTCTAATCCTGTAATAGAAGAGCAAATTCAGCGTAATCCTATTGTTAACTCATCAAAAAAGGAAAAAATCTTTCAGCAAACAATTGGATCTTTATTCGCGAATATGCCAAGTAATTCGCTTTTTCAAAGAAAACAGAGAGAATTAAATTAAGAACAATCCAGCTATAATAGTTATTTAATGTTAATTCACCTTATGCTTTCTAGATGTAGTTTGGTCTTCAGCATAAGGTGGGTAACTCAATACAACCTAAGGATGTTTTATGTTAACAGAGTTGCATAGTTCATCAACTTTTCTGTCTCAACACAATTCGCAAAGTTTTAACCAAAAAATAAACGAGAACTCACTAGCATACACTGTAAAAAAAACAGCAGCAATATCCGTTATGGCATTAGGAGGAGTATCTTTACTAACAGGTTTTACATTGGTGGGAATTGCTACAGGTGGACTCGCTATTCCTATTGCTGCTCCCTTTGTATTAGGTACTCTTGGAGCTGCAGGAGTTACTGGTGGCGGATGTGTATTGGGTTCTATAAAAGTTAATAGAGCAGCTAAGAAAGTATTGATAGCAGCTCATTTAATCAAGCAAGAAACAGGAGTTTTAGAGCAGCAACTTAAAGTGCATAGTCCTATAGCTTCATCTGTTGTAGAAAAACTAGAGAATTTAAAAACTCAAGTCGGAAATTTAGAGAAAAAATTAGGTCAAGGCAATCGCGGGCTAAAAGCAGCAGAGCAAAAGGTAGATCATACTAAAAAACAAAAAAAAGAATTTGAGAAGGGCATCAGTAACGTACAAAACTTAACTAATTCTCTAAATAAAGTATTGACAACACTTCAAAATCTCCCTACTTCCGATAAAGAAATAAAAGTATTAGGAAAGCAGATAGATAAAATGATTGGAAAGTTAGATCAACTAAATAAAAATTTACTTTGCATAGAACTTAGGCTTGAAGAAAATAATAAAGAACAACAGCAATTAAAAGATTGTTTAAAAGACATAAAGCTATCTCTTCTAAATGAACCTTCCGAATTAGAAAAAATTGCACATTCTATTCGATTAAACAATAGCAGAACAGGGTAAGGAGCGCTTTTAACATGAGTATCATTTCTACTGGTTATCGAGCACTTTCGGGAATAGTGAACCTCGGCAAGCATATGTCTCCTACAACTGGGGCTATGTTAGCAGCAGCAGCAACAACAGCAGTTAGTAGAGGAAATTCTCCTCTTTTAACAGTTTTGGTAGAAGGGGCTTTGCTAGGTGGTGCTTATTATAATTCCAAGAAAGATATGCAAATAGGAGTGCTAAAGAAGAGCTTAAGCAACATGAATGGTACTCTGCAAAAACTAGAGCAGCTTTCTCAGCAAGTAAAAGACCAAGTACCTGGTCTTAAAGAGGTATGCAATAAAGTAGATGATTTAATGCCAAAGGTAAATACAAGGCTCAGTGAGCAGGAAAAACGTTTAGTTCGGATAGGGAATTCTCTACAAGCGATCAAAGAATATCAGAGCGGATTTACATCTCTTGGTAGTGCTTTGGAAAACCTTCATAAACAGGAAATACGACTTGTTGAACATGTAGGTCAATTTCAAGAGCTGAATAATAAGCAGAAAAATTTTAAAAAAGGCATGAGTGAGCAACTCACCCATTGGGATAGCTTGGTTAAAGAATTAGAGCAGTTCGATGGAGTGAATAATAAAGGGTTGGTCCAGGAGATTCGTCAAGAGGTTCACAAGCTGACCCAAGCTGTAAATGAAGCGAATCTATTAAAGAAGAGAGAAATAGAAGTTGTGGAACAATATAATCGCTCAAACCCTCAAGAGCGTGCAGAAGTAGCTGCTAAACTGGCTTTTCAGCCAAAAGTTTTACGCTCCATTCCTTTAATAGGGGGAAGAGTAAACCAACAGATAGGTTAGCGGTTTACAATGAGAAGAGGATGATGTTGATTATTGAGACTATCACCAAATACGTAGCCCCATTTTTTGAGCACATGTTGGTGAGGGTCTCTTGTCTCTTGTTGATAGAGGGCCTTTTCAGGAGCAAAGCTTACAATAAGGAGTTTTAGGCCCTCTAATCCAAAAAGTAGAGGCCATGGAATGGGATAGTCTGGAGCTAGAAATAAAACATTTCCTTTTTGGGGGAAGGGAAAATGGGATTTTAATGGTTTAGAAAAAGAAAAGGGAATCAACATGCTTCCAGCTAACGGTTTAATACAAGAGAGCTCCTCTAATGCCCAAGTGGTTTGAATGGGAGATGGGGAAGTAGTTTTCATGTATTGGTCAAAAGCTATTCTTAAAGGAAAGGTATTAAAAAGGTCAGCGATAATTTTAATTAAAGAGCGTTTATGTAGGATTTCTTTGAGCTCTTTGCTATCACGCCATAAATCATAACCTTGTAGAAAAGAATTTTCTGATCTTTTAGCCAAGGTCAGATCAGAAAGCTTTTCTATTTGAGTGATTTTTTCTAGAGACAATAACCCTTCAATTTCAATAAAACGGTTTTTCTGGAAAAATTCTTTTTGGTCATCGGTCAAAACAAGGCGCATGAGTTATAATTGGTTGATTCGTTTAAGAGCTAAATCTATTTTATCAGGAGTCGTAAAGGCTGAAAAGCGAACAAACCCTTCTCCATATTTTCCAAAGCCTACACCTGGAATGCTAATCACATGACATTTAATCAAGAGTTTATCAAAAAAATCCCATGAGGTCTGTCCTTTAGGGGTTTTTACCCAAATATAGGGACTATCTATTCCTCCGTAGCAAGCAAGTCCCAATTGGATTAAACCCTGTTTTAAGGCTTTGGCTTGAGTAAGATAACTATTTATTTGCGCTTTTATTTCACGCTGGCCTTGTGGCTGCAGAGTAGCTAAAGCTCCTTTTTGAATGGGATAGGCAACCCCATTGGATTTAGCAGCTTGTCTTCGAAGCCATAAAGCATGCAAGGAAATTTCTTGATCTTCGTAGCGTGCTTTCAAGGATTTAGGAAGGATTGTATAGGAGCAGCGCAGACCTGTAAATCCAGAGGATTTAGAAAAGCTACGAAATTCAATCGCACATTCTTTAGCCCCCGGAATTTCAAAAATAGAATGAGGAACATCTGCTGAGCTAATAAATGCTTCATAAGCATGATCAAAAAAGATAACAGCTTTGTGTTTTAAGGCATAATTCACCCAAGTAGTCAGAAGATCACTATTCATAGCAACACCTGTTGGGTTGTTAGGAGAGCATAAATAGATCAGATCACAGGGCTTATCTGGAGGATGTGGATGAAATTGATTGGTTTCTAAACAAGGCAGAGTCATGATTTTAGTGCGACCTGAGAGAATTGTCGCGTCGAGATAAGCAGGATAGGTAGGATCGGGAATTCCTACACTACAGGATAGGGAAAATAAATCTAGAATATTCGTGATGTCGGTATTGATGCCATCTGAAATAAAAATCTCATCAGGGGTAATTTGTAGGGTAGTAAAATATGTATTTGCAATGGCTTCTCGTAAAAATGGATAACCATTGCTAGGTCCGTATCCTTTTAGACCTGAGGAGGTTCCCATTTCTAATACAGCCTGGCTCATCGCTTGCGTAGCAACAGGGATTAAAGGTAGTGCTATGTCCCCTATACTTAAATTAATCAATTGATTAGGGGGGATTTTTTGATGTAATGTATCTATTTTTTCTTCAATTAATGAAAAAATATATGTGCGTTTTAGATGCTGAAAACAAGAATTAATCGCAGCCATGAAAACCCCTAAGATGATACAGTATGTCTGGATCTAATTAAAAAGTAAAGAGAGAGAAGATAAGCGTGGAGCATGACATAAAGATGAACCCATTTGAAACATTACTTGAGAAAATACCTGAAATTGAAGAACGCTTAGGTTATCAATTTAAAAACAAGAAAAATCTTATTTTAGCTTTTGTTCATCGATCATTTTTTAATGAATATCGAGCAGTTGTGGATCAACATAATGAACGGTTAGAATTTTTAGGAGACTCGGTTCTAGAATTAATTATTTCTGATTATGTGTATGAATATTTGCCAACAGAATCAGAGGGCCATCTTTCTAATTTACGCTCTTATATTGTAGAATCGAGTAGCTGCACTCAGCTTGTAATTAAGCTAAATGTTGCAGAATTTATTTTATTGGGTAAAGGTGAAAGGATGAATGAAGGGCGCGGTCGGGAAAAAATTGTAGCGGATTTATTTGAAGCACTCATTGGAGCCATTTACAAAGATGGGGGGCTAGAAGCCACGCGTCAGTTTTTTTTACATCATTTTGAAGAAAATATTAAAGAGATAATTTATAAGTCCTTGAGAAATTGGAAAGCAGAACTACAAGATTATGCACAAAAAAAACACCAAAAACCGCCTATTTATAAAGTATTAAAAGAATCAGGTCCCGATCACAGCAAAATATTTCAAGTAATTGCTTATATTGAAGATCAAGAAATAGGTGAGGGGACAGGTCCTTCTAAAAAGCACGCAGAACAAGCGGCTGCTGAAAATGCGCTGAATAAATTGGAAAACAAGCATGACGATTAAACAGCGTTCAATTTGGTGCTGCAGTGAATGTGGGCTTACCCAAGCTAAATGGACGGGGAGTTGTCCAGCTTGTCAAAAGTGGAACACTTTTGAAAAAGAGATTCAAGCAGTTGATAAATCAGAGCGATTTGTACATAGCAAATCACAGCCTTTACGGATTAAAGAAATCAAGTTCGAAGAATCCATGCGTATCTCAACCAAGCTGATAGAGCTTGATCGTTTACTAGGAGGAGGTATTGTCCCTGGCTCTTTAACACTCATTGGAGGTGATCCTGGAATTGGTAAATCTACTCTCATGTTGCAACTGGCTCAAAAACTAGCTGAACAAGGATTAACCGTTCTTTATATTTGTGGAGAAGAGTCTGTTGAACAAACCTCATTAAGAGCTTTAAGACTCAAAGTGCAAGATGAACATCTATTTCTATTAAGTGAAACTCTTTTTTCTCACATTAAACTGCAGATTGAGCGTTTAAAACCTGATATAATGATTGTTGATTCGATACAGATTGTATATAAAAGCGAAATTCCTTCTGCTCCGGGCTCTGTTAGCCAAGTGCGAGAGTTGGCTATGGAATTTATGCATCTAGCAAAAGGGTTGAAAATTGCAACTTTTCTTATAGGTCACGTGACAAAATCAGGAGAAATTGCAGGACCTAAAGTGCTAGAGCATATTGTCGACACCGTATTGGATTTTGAAGGAGAAAAACAACAAGGATATCGGATGCTTCGCTCTGTTAAAAATCGATTTGGCCCCACAGATGAGATTGCTTTATTTCAAATGAATATCACAGGACTTACCGAAGTGCATAATCCTTCTTTATTATTTATGGAAGAGAGAACAAACGAGCTACCGGGCTCTGTTATTATTCCTGCATTAGAGGGGAGCCGCTCATTACTAGTGGAAGTACAGGCTTTGGTTGCACCTTCTTCTTTTTCTACCTCAACACGCAAATCAACAGGGTTAGATCCTAATCGATTAAGCCTGCTACTCGCAGTATTAGAGAAGAAAATGGATTACCGACTCTATAATTGCGATATATTTGTATGTATTGCGGGGGGCTTAAAGATTTTTGAGCCAGCTATTGATTTAGGGGTTATTCTAGCTATTACTTCTTCTTTTTGTAATCGCTGTATCGATCCTTCAACCGCCATTATTGGTGAAGTTGGGCTAGGTGGTGAAGTGCGCGGAGTTTCTCGGATTGAAAATAGAATCCGAGAGGTCATTCATATGGGATTTGAGAAATGTATTGTTCCTAAACGCAATGTAAAAGGTATTTCTTCTGGTTTATTAGATAAAATTCATCTCATTGAAGTAGAAGTTGTGGAGGACGCTATTCATGCACTTATGTAATCAAATCTTAGTAGGAGCGAGAGACTCTTGTTTATCGCGCACTCAAGTAAGAGAAGTATATCAAGAGCTACAAATGATTTATCCAAATCATATTTTTGTGCCCACTTGGATTCGGACAACAGGAGATGACAGATTAAATCTTTCTTTGAGATTTTTGAGTAAAACCGATTTTTTTACCAAAGAAGTAGATCAGTTGGTGTTGTCTGGAGCTTGTAGGGTAGGAATCCACTCAGCTAAAGATTTACCAGACCCTTTAGAGCAAGGATTAAAAATAGTTGCTATTACGAAGGGATTAGATGCAAGAGATGTTTTGGTTTTACCTCCTCATCAAACAATAGATAGCCTGCCAAAAAAAGCGCGTATTGCTACCTCTACTCTACGTCGTGAAAAAGCTGTTAAAGATTTAAGAGAGGATTTGATTTGTATAGATATTCGCGGAGTCATTGAAGCTCGTTTAGCTTATCTTTATCGAGGAGAGATTGAGGGGCTAGTTGTGGCTGAAGCTGCATTGATTCGCTTACATTTAACACATTTAAATCGGTTTTTTTTATCAACAGAAGTAGCTGCGTTGCAAGGTAAATTAGCCGTTGTTTCTAGACAAGACGATCAAGAGATGTTGCGGGTTTTTTCTGTAATAAATACTTTCCAAGAACTAGATCTTATCAATAGTTATTTATGAAGAAAGTTCTCTATCTGGGAACAGATCCTTCATATTATAAAGCGAAGGGGGGCCAAATCATTCACTATCCTGTAATTCAAATTGTGCCCAGAATGGACTCCGATATACAAGCAGCTTATAGCAAGTTAGCAAACTATACACATCTTCTGTTTACTAGTAAAAATACAGTTCAGGTTTTTTTCCAGCAGTTAAATGATCTTGGTATATCTAAAAATCTTTTAGAGCCGATTATAATCATTGCCATTGGCCAAGTTACTGCTAGTTATGTAAAAAAATACGCTGATTGCTTTTTTGTTGTAGAAGAAGAGACGCAAGAGGGAATAGTTGCTTTTTTGCGTACACAGTCTTTAGAAAAAACTCATTTTTTTTTCCCTCGTTCTAGTCTTTCTAGAAATGTAATCATTAATTTTTTTCAAAAAAATTACATTTTATTTCAAGATTGTTTTATTTATGATACCATTACTCAAAAAAAACAACCTATTCCTAATCTAGAAGACATAGATGAAATTATTTTTACAAGTCCTTCAACCATCAAGGCTTTTTTAGAGATTTTTTCTGCTATTCCCTTAGATAAAAAGCTGACAACAATAGGACCTATTACGCAAAAGGCGTTATCTGAGATTTAAGGAGTTACTATTTCCAAAGGTTTAGGCTTAAAGCTCGCTAACAACTCTTCTGTTTTATCAGTGTTTTCCCAAGGGAAAATGATGTCCTCTCTTCCAAAATGTCCATACGCTGCGGTTTTTGCATAGATTGGTTGTAGTAAATTAAGTTGCTGGATAATAGCATGGGGTCTTAAATCAAAGTGTTGTAGAATAAGTTGCATAATCTTTTTCTCATCGATGTGATTAGTGCCAAATGTTTCCACAAAAACAGAAGTTGGTTTTGCTACGCCAATAGCATAAGAAACTTGAATTTCACAACGATCGGCAAGCCCTGCAGCTACAATATTTTTAGCCACATATCTTCCCATATAAGCTGCACAACGATCTACCTTGGAAGGATCTTTACCAGAAAAGGCTCCTCCTCCATGACGTGCTGCACCACCATAGGAATCCACAATAATTTTACGACCTGTTAAGCCGCAATCAGCTTGAGGTCCTCCGATCACAAAACGACCTGTAGGATTAATCAGATAGCGTGTATCTTTTGTAATCCACTTACTAGGAATTACTGGCTTAATTACCTCTTCAATGACTGCTTGCTTTAAATCAGAATAACTAATTTCTTCTTTGTGTTGTGTGGATAAAACAATCGTATCTACATAAGCTGGTTTTTTATCGATGTAACAAAAAGTGACCTGACTTTTTGCATCTGGTTGTAGCCAAGGTAATTTACCTGATTTACGTAAAAAAGCTTGACGCTGCATTAAACGGTGAGCATAGGTAATCGGTGCTGGCATTAACACATCTGTTTCATTGGTAGCATAACCAAACATTAGCCCTTGGTCTCCAGCTCCCTGATCATCTTCTATCCGATCTACACCGATAGCAATATCGCTAGACTGTTGGCTAATAGCATTGATAATGGAGCAAGAGTTTGCATCAAAACCTGAGCTTATGTTGTCATAGCCTATGTTTAAGAGTAAATCCCGAATGGATTTTTCCCAATTTATTTGCGCCTGTGCGCTAATTTCCCCTGCAACAACTACCATAGATGTTTTTACTAAAGTTTCACAAGCTACTCTCGCTTTAGGATCTTGAGCCAAGGCAAGATCTAAGATCGTGTCGGAAATCTGGTCTGCTACTTTGTCAGGATGTCCTTCAGAAACAGATTCCGAAGTGAATAAATAGGAACTTGACATAAGGGATCTCTTAGGTTGTATGTAGATGTTAGAAAGTTTTTAATTTTTTTTAAGCAAATTTGTCAATCTAAAGAAAGAATATCTCTAGATAAAAAAATAAAGACTTAAAAAATGCTCTATTTTATGCGTAGGCTTTTACAAAATATTAGTAAGCGGTTTATATTCAGAATCACATCATTTATCTTAAAAATACCGGAGTTTATTTTCATGTCTGCATCTTACACATTACCTGATCTTCCTTATGATTTCTCGGCTCTAGAACCGGTCATTTCTGCAGAGATTATGAAATTGCATTATTCTAAACACCATGCTGGATATGTAACCAATTTAAATGCTGCTTTAGAAAAATATGCAACAGCAGAAAAAACGAAGGATTTGTCCACGATGATTGAATTGCAGCAGGCTATCAAATTTAATGGTGGTGGGCATCTCAATCATAGTGTTTTTTGGACCAATTTAGCTCCTATAGGTAAGGGGGGAGGAGAAAAGCCCAAAGGGGAGCTTTTAGAGGCTATTATAGAACAATTTGGCTCATTAGAGCATTTAATAGAACAACTTAGCTCTATAACTGTTGCTATCCAAGGCTCTGGCTGGGGCTGGCTGGGCTATAATCAGATAGAAAAAAAAATGATGATTACTACGTGTGCTAACCAAGATCCTCTTTGTATAAAGAAGCTAGTGCCTTTGCTAGGAATTGATGTTTGGGAACATGCTTATTATATAGATTATAAGAATGTTAGGGCTGAATATGTAAAAAATATTTGGAAAATTGTCAACTGGGAAAATGTAGAGAAGCGGTTTCTTTCTGTAAAAAAATAAATTTAAATAGGAAGTTTTTAATTTTGGTTGTTGCTTAAAGAACAGCTTTAAATATATAATTACTTTCTAATTACAAATTAAATGGTTTTATTTATGGGTCTTTTTTCAAAGAATAAACCAAAGATTAAAGTTCAGACAATTAAAAAAGATGGTTATAGTGGTTGGATTAAATGCACACACTGTCATGAAATCATCCATGCAAATGAACTGCAAGAGAATCTCTCTTGCTGTCCAAAGTGCAATTATCATTATCGCTTATCCGGTTCTCAGAGGATTAAGCTTTTATCGGATCAGGATAGCTTTGAAGAGCTTTTTACATACCTTAAGCCAATGGATCCTTTGAATTTCACAGATACAGAATCTTATGTGAATAGACTTTTGAAGGCAGCTAAGACCTCCTCCCGTGATGAAGCGGTAATTGTAGGAAAGGCGGCAATAGACAAAATACAAATTGCTTTAGGAGTTCTTGATTTTACGTTTATGGTAGGATCCATGGGATCGGTAGTCGGAGAAAGGCTTACATTATTAATTGAATATGCCTTAAATCATGAACTGCCAGTAGTCATTGTTTCTGCTTCTGGAGGAGCTAGAATGCAAGAATCAGCTCTTTCTTTAATGCAAATGGCAAAAACCTCTGCCGCTTTAGCAAAGCTGCACGAAAAGGGGCTTTCTTTTATTTCTGTAATGACAAACCCTACATTAGGCGGCGTTACAGCTTCCTTTGCTTCTTTGGGAGATATTATTATTGCAGAACCAGATGCTTTGATTGGTTTTGCAGGCCCTCGAGTAGTAGAACAAACCATGAGAAAAAAACTTCCCCCAAATGCACAATGTTCAGAGTTTCTTTTAGAAAAGGGGATGATTGATTGTATTGTGCCTCGTCATCAGTTAAAACAAACTTTACATAATCTCTTAACCTTTTTAACGCATCAAAAAAAACCAAAACCTCCTTTGTTAGAAAAGCCTTTAAAAAAAATCCCTCAAAAACTACAAGATCTGTTAGAACTAAGTGTTATTGCAGGGCAAGAGCTAAAACGTTAAATTTAAAGGAAAATTCATGACTGAGAGATTGGAAGTAGGAATTCATTTAGAAGAAGAAAAATGTCTTCCAGAGTATGCTTCCGAACAAGCAGCAGGAGCAGATATAAAAGCGTATATAACAGAAGAAATGGTATTAAAACCTGGAGCCTCTATTCTTATCCCTACGGGGATCTATTTGGAAATTCCAAACGGTTATGAAGTGCAAATTCGCCCTCGAAGCGGACTTGCATTAAAGCAACAAATTACAGTTCTAAATTCTCCTGGTACAATTGACTCTGATTATCGAGGAGAAATTAAGATTATTTTAATAAATCATGGCAAGTCAGACTTTATGATTACTCCTGGTATGCGTATTGCACAAATGGTTTTTGCACCTGTTAGGCAAGCTGTATTTACCAGAAAAATCGATTTAGCCATAACTAAAAGAGGAGAGGGTGGATTTGGCCATACTGGCACGCATTAATCATCAAATCTCATTAGGATTTAGCGATTTAAGAAAGCTTTTTAAACGAGATAATACCTTAGCAATTTCTAATTATTTGGATGAAGATCTCGTTTTGTTTATGCAAGCTGATCATCGTGATGATGCTTTAAGTCGTTTAGTGAGTCTACTAGAAGAGAAAAAAAAGCTTCAAGATGCCAAGCGATTTTATCAGGCGATTTTAGAAAGAGAGAAGATTGTTCCTACTGCAATTGGTCTTGGGGTTGCAGTTCCTCATGCAAAATTGCACGGTTATAAGGATTTTTTTATCGCAATTGGAATTCAGGTGCAACAAGGCTTAGAGTGGAATGCTCTTGATGGTGTGGAGGTTCAACTCATTTTTATGATTGGAGGCCCAGATAACCGACAAACAGAGTATTTGTGCATTTTATCTCGTTTGACAATGGCGGTTAAAAATAAGGAAAGGCGCAAAAAATTGCTTAAATGTCACTGTGCTAAAGAAGTAATCGAAATGTTTAACGGATGTTGAGCTAAGAGGAAAAACCATGGATCTTACAATTAAAGATGTTGCTAAGCTGTTTAATATTTCAGAAGCTGCTATTCATAGACTATTGCTTCATAACAAAATCCCTTCTTATTGTATTAATGGAGAACACCGATTTGGCTTAATCGAAATTGAAAACTGGATGCTACAGTTTGATTTGAAACAGCTTCAAGAAACCGCTTCTTGTGATCAGCAAATTTATCCTCTAACCGACAAAAAAAAACAGCAAGTACAACTAGATAATCCAATCAGTGGAGGAATGGTACAGTTTTGCTTATACCGTGCACTTCACCAAGGGGATATTTTAGTTAATATTAAAGGAGATAAGAAAGAAGATATTATTTCTGCTGTAACTAAAATTGTAGCCCCCAAACTCAATGTGGATGCCGAGATATTAGCAGAGCTTTTAATCGATCGAGAAGACTTAAGTCCAACAGCTTTAGGGAATGGTCTTGCAGTCCCACATACAAGAGAAGCTTTGGCGAAAGGATCATTTGATATGGTGTTTATTGTGTATCCTGAAACCCCATTGGAATATGGAGCGCTAGATTCTAAGCCGGTACACACGCTATTTTTCTTATTTGCTGGAAGTGATAAAGCACATCTTCAACTTTTAGCAAAATTAGCACATTTAAGTAGTCATAAAGAAGCATTTCAATTATTACTGGACCGTTCTGATAAAACTGCTCTATTAGACTTTGTTCGAAGTTGGGAAGGACAAATCCGTTCTATGGGATAGATTATTTTTATTTTTCTATTCATAAAAACAAACTTATCTTACCTTTGCTTGGTATCTTGAACTTTGCCAAACCACTAAAAAATAAAAAATGGACATCTTTTTTTATGTTTAAGCAGTTATTTATCAAAAAATCTTTAAAAGATTTATTAAACCAAGCCTCACAATCTAGTCGTGGTCTTACGCGCTCTTTAGGACCAGTTAATTTAACAGCAATGGGGGTAGGAGCCATTATAGGGGCTGGGATTTTTGTATTAACAGGACAAGCAGCAGCTCAATATGCAGGTCCTGGAATTCTTATTTCCTTTGTTTTAGCAGCGATGATTTGTATTTTTGCAGCTCTTTGCTATGCAGAATTTGCTTCTTTAATTCCCATTGCAGGAAGTGCTTATACTTATGCCTATGTTACCATGGGTGAATTAACTGCTTGGATCATTGGTTGGGGCTTAACCATGGAATATTTATTTTCTGCGGCAACCGTTTCTGTGGGATGGTCCGGATACTTTGTGAGTTTACTACAGGATTTTGGAATACAATTACCTTCTTTTTTAGCTAGCTCTCCATTGAGTTATGAAATAGGAATAGGATGGGAAGCAACAGGTGCTATCATAAACCTTCCTGCTATGCTCATTGTTGCTATCATGGGTACTTTAGTTTCTATCGGAATAAAAGCGGCTGCTGGTTTCAATAACTTAATGGTAATTATCAAAATGGGAGTGATCCTACTATTTATTGGTTGTGGGATTGCTTTTATCAATTTAGATCATTTAATACCGTTTATCCCAGAAAATACAGGGGAATTTGGATCATATGGGTTGAGCGGTGTTTTGCGTGGAGCCGGAGTTGTCTTCTTTGCTTTTATCGGTTTTGATGCCTTATCTACTCTAGCTCAGGAAGCACGTAATCCACAAAAAGATCTACCAATAGGGATGTTAGGATCGCTGGGTATATCCACTCTTGCATATATTGTTATTGGAATTATTCTACTAGGCATCGTGCCTTACACCATGTTAGATGTACCAGATCCGATTGCAGTAGCTGTAAATGCTTTAGGCCCTAAGTTTATTTGGCTACGTTTAGTTCTTAAGTTTGCTATTTTAGCAGGTTTAACTTCTGTTGTGTTAGTTATGATCTTAGCCCAGTCTCGCATTTTTTATACAATGGCAAATGATGGGTTATTGCCTAAATCTTTTAGCCAGATCAGTAAGAGATTTCACACCCCGTTTTTTACCTCTATTGTGGTTACTCTTGCTGCTATGGTATTAGCAGGGATTTTCCCAGTCGGTATTTTGGGTCAATTGACTTCAATGGGAGCTCTTTTAGCCTTTGCTATTGTTTGCTTTGGTATTTTGATTCTGCGCTATAAGCAACCTTTACTGCACCGTCCATTTAAAACTCCTTTTGTACCTTGGATTCCTTTAGCAGGTACTCTATGTTGTATTATTCAGATGCTAGCTTTCCCAGCTGTTAGCTGGTGGCAAATGCTTATTTGGATGATGATAGGGGGTATTATTTATTTTGCTTATGGTATAAAAAATAGTAAGATCCGTCAGCTAGTTAAGAAATAAGGTTATTCATGACCAGTCCTTACCTCAATTGGTGAGGACTTTTTACTTTTTCCTAATATAAAACGGTTGAAAGACCTAATAGGTTTACTATTCTTACTACGAATAGAGTTCTATAAAGAAATTATCACAAATAAATTAAAAATAAATTTTAGAAAAATAGCTTATTTAATAAGCTTAAGGCCGATTCTTGTGGTTAAAATAGCAGCTGTTAAAAGCATGCTACCGGTTGCTAGGATACCATAGCTTGCTCCATGCTGAATGTTGCAAGCTGCCTTACTATATTTTTTTAAGATTTGATTACTAATTTGTATAACGAGTGTTATTACAGCAGATCCCATCACTAAATAAGGAATGATTTGTGTAGCTTGTATTTTTTCTTTAAAAACAGATAGAGGAGCTCTAGATGCTATAGCTAAAATGACACCAACAACAGAGGAAACATGCCAATAGTCAAACATTCCACTAGCGACTACGTTAAGGCTGGAGTGCAGCCCTTGAATAGGTCGGTTCCTTAAGTAAGAAGGGTTAGAAATATGGTCCTTATCAAAGTGCTTAGAGCAGCCCCAAGAAGAGATTAGTTCATTGGCAATTCCATAACCCACCCCAGTTAGTATTGTCGAACCAATAATTTTTGTTGTTTCCCAAGGAGTATACACAGATCCCACAGCTAAAACCATAGTTGTACCAGCTTTATAGAAGAGCGACTTGTGTTCTAGAGGAATATTCATATTAATCACTATAGGACTGTTATTCCAATAGCCGTATAAACTAGCAGTTTATATTTTAGCGAAACTATATCTATCCATGATAAGATATCACTAATATAAGAAGTCATAAAAACCTTAATCCTTTTGATGAACAAAATCATAGCAATATCTATTTTTTAAATCAAAATGAAAATGCTTAATTTAGAAATTACTATACAAAATCATTTATTATATTATGTATTTAAAATATAATTAGTTTAATTTAATTAAAAAATAACCAGATTGATTTTTATAGCAAAAATGATATTTTCATTTTAATAACACTAGCTATAAAAATAAATAATTTAATAGAGGTTTTTTAATTATGTTGCCATTGATTCATGCTGTTATTAGTCACGACAATAAAAATCTATCAGATCTAGAAAAAGTGCCTCTTTTAAACTTGCCAAAGTTAACCCGTCCTCAGAAAGCCTTTGAGATATGGAATCAATTTTTAATAAAACTTAATGCTACTCATCATAAAACAGAGCATTCTAAAAATAAGGAGCTTATTGTAAAAATTTTAGGAGGGAATACTTATCATGCGGTAAAAATACATAGTTTTATTAAAAATAAAAATAATTTTTCAGGTTCAGAATTTGCTAGATTAAAAAATAGATGCGATAAAATCCATTCTAATCAGGTTCTATTAGAAGTCTTTATTGAGATCATGCATATACAAAAATACAGAGCTTTTCTTACACAGGAACAATTAAAAATCCTATTATCTTCTTTTCCAGAAGAGATGACACAATTAATTGATAAAGGACTTAAAACTTATAAAAGCACTAATAATTTGAATAAAAATGCAACAGAAGAAATGCTATTTGTCTTAGAGACACTTTGTAATTATAATTTTACAGGTATAGACTTTAAAAAAGTAAAACAGGAAACTAAATGTACCATTCTTAATTCGTCAATTAATAGTTGTTTAGAAAGGGCAAAAAAAATTGAAGAAAAACTGTTCTCTAATAATGAGGATAAAAAACCTTGCCAAGAGGCTATTTTGCGAGCTGTTGAAAAAAATCTTTCTTGCTTATCTATTAAAGCAGATAGGCTCTGACGAAACATCTTGTTTTCTACAAAAAGACAGCAGGCTGCCCCAGAGAATGGTAAAGCAAAAAATAGAGAATATTTCTAATTATCCAGCAACTTGCTAGACTTTTGCATAGGAAATGATCTCACGTGCAAGAACTATTCAGCTTCTAGCTCAATCATTCCACCACCTAGGCAGAGATTGCCATTATAGAATACAATCGATTGTCTAGGGGTGATTGCTCTTTGAGGCTCTAAGAAGCGCACAAAGGCTTTTGTATTAGAGATTTTTTTAATAATACAGCTTTGGTCTTTTTGTCGGTAACGGATTTTAGCAGAACAAGAATAAGGTGTTTGAGGGGGATCCGTAATCCAACTTAAATCGGTTGCAATAAGCTCTGATTGATAAAGGCTAGGATGATCTAAGCCTTGCTCAACAATGATGACATTGCGTTTTATATCTTTGGCAACAACAAACCAAGCATCGCCAGCTCCTCCAATTTTTAATCCCTTGCGTTGGCCAATTGTGTAATAAGCAAGGCCATCATGACAACCCAAGACTTGTCCTTGTGTATTCTCAAATACACCTTTTTCATAACCAAGATAAGGAATAAGAAAATTTTTGAAATTGCGTTTACCAATAAAACAGATCCCTACGCTATCTTTTTTTTTGGCTGTGAAGAGGTTGTGGGATAATGCAATTGAGCGCACTTCTTTTTTGGTTAGATGCCCAATCGGAAAGAGGACTTTTTCTAATACTTTTTGTGAGAGGGTATAGAGAAAATAGCTCTGATCTTTATTAGGATCTTGGCCTTTATGTAAATAAAAGGACTTTTCTTTTTCGATGGTGCAATAATGGCCGGTTGCTAGGTAATCAGCGCCAAGACTCATGGCTTTATCAAGAAAAACCTTAAATTTAATTTCACGGTTACATAGGATATCTGGATTTGGAGTATAACCTTTTTTTAATTCAGCAAGGAACTGGGAGAAGACAGACTCTTGGTACTCTTTGACAAAATTTACAGTATAGCAAGGGATATCAATCTGCGCACAAACCTTTTTAACATCTTCGAAATCAGAAGCTGAAAGACAGATGCCTTTTTCATCTTTTTCTCCCCAATTCTTCATAAAAAGGCCGATGACTTGATAGCCTTGTTGTTTAAGCAACAAGGCGGCAACAGAAGAGTCAACCCCTCCAGACATCCCAACAACAACTTTTTTTTTCATATAAGTTACTTTTTTTGAAGTAATTATACTGCAAAAAACAAAAAAAAACCAGTGATTAAACTAGAGAGATTTGAACTTTCAAGATTTTTAGTCGATATCTGGCCGATGAGAGTAAAAGGAGGAGATAAGCTCCTCCTTTTTAGCATTTAACCACCTTCTGCGGGAGCTTGTTTATCAGCTGTAGTCAAACACTTTTCTTGAGGAGTAAGTAAGAGTTTATCCTCATCTGCTGAAATGGACCAGTACCCTCCTTTACCTGGATTTAGCAGAAGTTGCTCCGCTAGGGGATCCTCTAGGTATTGTTCGATGATGCGACGTAAGGGTCTAGCTCCCATTGCAGGATCAAAGCCTTTATTTACTAAAAAGTCTTTTGCTTTTTCATCGAGGTTAAAAGATATCTGTTTTCTAGCTAGGCGCTCTAACACTTTTTTCACCTCTAGTTCAATGACATTAAAGAGATGGGCTCTATCCAGGGGTTTAAAGATGATCATTCCATCTAAACGATTGATAAATTCTGGCTTAAATCCTTTAGCAACTGAGCGTCTAATCGTTTCTTCCATAGATTTAAAGTCAGGAGTGCCTTCACCTGCCGCAAAGCCTACCTCAGAAGATCTACGAATAAGATCAGCTCCTAAGTTAGAGGTCATAATGATAATGGTGTTGCGGAAGTCAATTCGGCGACCAAATGAGTCAGTTAGGCGCCCTTCCTCTAATATTTGTAAAAGCATATTCAGTACATCTGGATGTGCTTTTTCTACCTCATCAAATAATACCACGCAATAAGGTCTTTGTCTTACTTGCTCTGTCAATTGTCCACCTTCTTCATGGCCTACATAGCCAGGGGGGGAACCGGTCATACGGCTGATAGCGAATTTTTCCATATATTCAGACATGTCAACCTGAATTAGGGCATCTTCACCACCAAACATGTTAATAGCGAGTTGTTTTGCTAATAGCGTTTTTCCAACACCTGTGGGTCCTAAAAATAAAAAAGCACCGATTGGTCTATTCGGGTCCTTAATATCGGCTCTGCTGCGGCGAATTGCTCTACAAACAATGCTTACTGCATCATCTTGACCGATAATGTTTTTCTTCAAGATTTCTTCCATCTTAAGTACTTTTGTAGTTTCTCCTTCTGTTAGCCTTGTCAGAGGGATTTTTGTTTGCTTAGCTACGATCTCTGCAACTTCTTCTTCATCAACAATTACTTGATGTTCTTCTTTGTTATTTTTCCACCTTTCACTGATCTGCTTTAGCTGTTCTCGTAGGCTCTGTTCGGTATCGCGTAATTTGGCAGCTTCTTCATACTCTTGTTTTTCCAAAGCGGTTTCTTTAGCTACCAAGACTTTTTCAATTTCTGTTTCATATTTTGTAATCTCTTGAGACTGGGGCATGGTCGCAATCCTAGCTTTAGCTCCTGCTTCATCAATCAAATCGATGGCTTTATCTGGCAGGAACCTTCCTGTAATATAGCGATCTGATAGATAGACAGCGGATTTAATGGAGGAATCTGTGTAAATGCACTTGTGATGCTCTTCGTATTTAGCTTTTAAGCCCATTAAAATAGCAACAGCTTCTTCAACAGAGGGAGGGGTAACGAGAATTTTCTGAAAACGTCTTTCTAAAGCAGCATCTTTTTCGATGTGTTTGCGATATTCATCAATAGTAGTTGCGCCAATGCATTGGATTTCACCTCGGGAAAGTGCTGGTTTTAAAATATTGGATGCATCAATGGCTCCTTCAGCAGCTCCTGCTCCAACAATTGTATGTAGCTCATCAATAAAGAGAAGGACATTTCCATTCTTTTTAATCTCATCCATAACCGCTTTGATACGTTCTTCAAACTGACCACGGTATTTAGTTCCAGCAATCATTAAGGTAAGATCTAAGGAAATCAGGCGCTTTTTAATCAAATGGTCAGGCACTTCACCTTTAACAATGGATTGAGCTAAGCCCTCTACTATTGCCGTTTTTCCTACTCCTGCTTCTCCGATTAAGACAGGATTGTTTTTACGTCTTCTACAGAGAATTAAAATCAGGCGCTCTACTTCTTCTTTTCTGCCGATTACTGGGTCGAGCTTCCCTTCGCGACAAGCTTCGGTTAGATCATGACCGTAGGCTTTTAGTGCAGGCATTTTTTCTGAAGCCATTCCTTTTTCTAAACCTTTACTTGCAGAAGAATAATTAGGGTTAGTGGAAGAACTCATACCAGAAGGAGGAAGCTGTAAATTAAAGATTTCTAGTTCTTTAAGGATTTCTCGGTAAATATCTTTTAAGTTCACATTGAGATTTTCTAGTATTTGCGCAGCAACGCCATCACGTTGGCGTAAAAGAGCTAGTAGTAGATGCTCTGTTCCTACATAATTGTGATTAAGATTAGCAGCTTCTTCGTTGGAATATTCAAATACTTTTTTCACCTTTCCCGTTAATGCGGGATCTCCATAGACCTGGATTTCCGGTCCGAATCCAACAAGTCTTTCTACTTCAGCACGCACAGTATCATAATCTAAATTAAAATTACGAAGCACATTAACAGCAATTCCTTGACCGAGTTTGAGCAAACCGAGTAAGATGTGTTCAGTTCCAAGGTAGTTGTGATTAAGGCGCTGGGCTTCTTTTTTTGCAAGTTTAATTACTTGCTTGGCACGGTTAGTAAATTTATCAAACATATATTACCTTTTTATCCCATCCTCTTATAAACCGATAATTCTAGGGGTCTTTTCCTTTTTTTGGCAAATTAGACAAAGTTAATCAAGAGATTTCTTCGTGTTTATAAGTTATTTTAAATGAACAATTTTTCTTTTTTATGTATTCTTGAGCTTTAGAATTTAAAAAAAATATAGTGAATCCATGGAAACTACTGAATGCATAATTATACATACTGGGCAAAAAAGTGCCGAGGAAAATATGCGCTTTGATGCGGAGCTCTTAGAAAACGCAAAAGATTTTTTTAATCCAGTTCTGCATTTCTATGAGTGGAAGTCTCCTAGCGCGACCTATGGCTATTTTGCAAATCCTGCCGCCTTGCTTTTTTTAGATCAAATTGGGCCACTTGAGTTAGCAAAAAGGCCTACAGGGGGTGGGGTGATTTTTCATAATTGGGACTTTGCTTTTAGCATTTTAGTGCCAACTAGCTCTGCTCTTTATTCAGTAAATACTTTAAATAATTATGCGTTGATTAATGCAGTTGTTCTATCCTCTATTGAATCTTTTTTAGGAAATAGCACTTCCTTTTACCTTACTCCTCAAGATGGGGCATCTTTAGTTAAGGATTGCAAGCATTTTTGTATGGCAAATCCAACTCAGTATGATGTGATGCTAAAAAATAAGAAAATAGCAGGGGCCGCTCAGCGTAAAACTAAAAATGGCTTTCTGCATCAGGGAAGTATTTGTCTACAGCTTCCCGATCACAACTATCTTACTCAAATCATTCGCTCTAGGGAAGTTATTGAGTCTATGTATGCTCATACACTTCCTCTTTTAGGAGACGGATTTGTTCCAAAATCGCAAATAGAGACAGCAAAGATCCGTCTTCAAACACTTTTAGTCTGCGATTTAAATCGCATTTGCTTAAGATATTCACAAGCAAATTGTTAAAGAGGCTTATTATGAAAGAGCGCACCGCAATCCAACCTACCCGTCAAGAAAACTATGCAGAATGGTATCAAGAAGTCATAAAAGCAGCTGATCTTGCAGAGCATTCCGCTGTTAGAGGCTGTATGGTCATCAAACCCTGGGGCTATGCGATCTGGGAAAATATGCAAAGAGTACTCGACTCTATGCTAAAAAAAACCGACCATCAGAATGCCTATTTTCCTTTATTTATTCCTTTAAGCTTTTTGCAAAAAGAAGCAGTGCATGTAGAAGGTTTTGCCAAAGAATGCGCAGTAATTACCCATCATCGCTTAGAAAAAAATCAAGAAGGAAAATTAGTCCCAGCAGGAGAGTTAGAAGAGCCATTGGTTGTGCGCCCTACTTCAGAAACAATTATTGGTGATGCTTTTTCCAAGTGGATTACTTCTTATCGTGATCTTCCTCTTCTGATTAATCAGTGGGCGAATATAGTTCGTTGGGAAATGAGAACAAGAATGTTTCTGCGGACAACAGAATTTCTATGGCAAGAAGGACACACCGCTCACGCTACAGAACAAGAAGCTCGAGAAGAAACAAAACTCATGCTTGATGTGTATACACAATTTGCCTATGATTTTTTGGCTATTCCTGTGATTAAAGGGGAGAAAACCGCATCTGAAAGATTTCCAGGCGCTGTTTCCACCTATTGCATTGAAGCAATGATGCAAGATCGCAAAGCTCTGCAAGCAGGAACCTCGCATTTTCTTGGACAGAACTTTGCTAAGGCTTCCCAGATTCTCTTTCAGGATCCACAAGGAGAGTCGCAATTGGCCTGGACCACTTCTTGGGGAGTAACTACCAGGCTCATTGGAGCTCTTATAATGACTCATAGTGATGATGATGGATTAATTTTACCCCCTAAGATTGCTTCCTCTCATATTGTTCTCCTGCCTGTGATACATAAAGAAGAGAAAAGAGAAGAAGTGCTCAGTTATTGTAAATCCTTAGCAGAAGAGCTCCGTAATTTAGCATATGCAGGTAGATCTTTAGAAGTAATCATTGATACAAGAGACTTAAGAGGGGGAGAAAAACTCTGGTCTTGGATTAAAAAGGGGATTCCTATTCGGATTGAAGTAGGTCCACGGGATATAGAACAAGACCTCTTGCCTTTATCCCGTAGAGATTGTCCTCATCGAGAAAAAAAAACATTTTCTAAACAAAACCTTCTCTCATCCATTAGAGATATTCTCGATTCCATCCAAGATACACTGCTACAAAGAGCCTTGGACTTTAGAGACACTCATACTCATAAAATTGATACTAAAGAAGATTTCTATGCATTTTTTACTCCCAAAAATCCTAAAAATCCTGAGATTCACGCAGGGTTTGCTTTAACCCATTTTTCAGAAGACCCCGATATAGAAGAAAAAATTAAACAAGATCTAGGAGTTACCATCCGTTGCATTCCATTAGATGAAAAAGAAGAGGGAAAATGCCCATTTACAGGTAAAAAAAGTGTAAGACGGGTGATCTTTGCTAAGTCTTACTAAAATATAGACAGCTATAGCAATTCTTTAACTAGTTTTTTGTTTTATAAAGAGGATCTTGGTTTTGGTTACTTTTTGAAAAGAAATACACTTTAAAAAATCAAGGCAAGCATTTTTTAATACTCAAAGATTTTGTCTATAATTCTTCCTCTTCTTTTCTCATTGATTCATATAAAGGAGAAAACAATTCTTTTGAATGTTTTAGCATCTGAATAAATTCTAAAAACATATTGATTTATTAAGCATGAAACCACCTAAAAACAAAGAAGAAGATTACATAGATTTTTTAATCGAGATGCAAAAGACCTATATCTGTACAAAAGAGGCACGAGTGTAGCCTAATGAAAGGATTTCACATGATGCCATTTTAAGAATAGAGCTCTTGGATAAAGATTAGTAACTTTAAAAACTCGACTTCATTATGGGTATTCATATTTTTTCTTTATTGCTATAAATAAATCTGCACCGAATCACGCGGTGCAGCTTCGAGATTTTTCCCTTTTATAAAGTCCTAATTTATGGACAAAACGGAGCATATAGGACAATTTGCCATGCTTTAACACATGCTATAAGAGAAACTGCTGCGGCTTCTTAAGCCAATATGCAGACTCCCTCAGGACACTGGACCTGAACTTGCTGTATCTATAAAGTTGACGCAACAAAAAGAGCAATTGCAGGTAATGCAACATGGTTGGCATTATGCATTAATTGATCTGATCTACGAAGAAATCTTGTAAGCTTAAACTCTCTATCTGCATAGTCTATTGCTTTAATTTGTGCCATTAGTAACTCCTTAGTTAAGGATTATAAAAGAATTTTTACATGTAAATTAAACAATGTACCAAACAATTTTTCGGCTGTTTATCAACTACATGGAGCTCTTATTTTATTTTTCTAGGTTTAAATTGTTTTCTTAAGTAAATTTTTCTTGTTTTGTTAAAAACTTTTTTTTTGTTTGGGCAATTTTTTTATTTCCTTGTACTATTGCGGTTATCATTTAATAAAGTACTTAAAGGTCAGGAACGCTTCATGCTAGAATTTTTTCGTAAGTATCAGAAAGTTTTTTTTATTTTTGTAACTATTATTATTGGGATCTCTTTTTCCGTAGCGGGGATCAATACTCAAATGGTGGAGTCCACTCCTGATAAGCAGATCGGCAAGACTATTAATGGGAGACCGATTTATTCCAAAGAATTATTGGTTTTGAGTCAATTACTTAGTCATTCCCTATTTGACACCGATCGTAGTAATTGGCCTCATTTATTAAATGATGGAGTGATTGAAAAAAATTTTTTAGAGACAGGGCTTGCTGTAATGCTAGCCGAACAGTATTTTTCCTATTTAGAATCGGAGCTAAAGAAAAAAGAACAAATCATTTCTCTGTTTAAACCTTATGCCCATCCCTATGATGCTCAATTAGGCTGTAGAGCTATTTGGAAAAATTACTCCCCTGGATTATTAGAGCACTTAGAGCAGCTAAAAAATTCAGAGATGGATGTTCATGGCTTTTCTGCATTATGTCAATTGTATCTCGATCAGTTAGCTTTCCCCAAAGAAGCTATGCAACAAGTATTGCATTTTCAAGAGCAAAGATCAGGATTTCCTAAGGACCCTCGTTTAGCAGAAATAGAGCTGTCTTTATTTGGATTTAAAAATGTAAAAGATTGGTTTGGAGATAGATTTATCTATTTAGCTAGTCAATTTATCTTGAATGTATCTTCTCTTGCAGAACAAAAACAATATCAGATTACCAAACAGGAAGTGCAAACCGATCTATTGCAAAACGTTTATAAAGGATATAAGCAGATTTCTCAAAATAAATCACTCGAGCCGAGCCAAGCTATGCAATACTTTCAACGGGAATTGCAGGTGCTCGGATTAAATGAAGCTGATGTTGTAAATGCTTGGCGCCATGTTATGCTATTTCGACGTTTGGTATTGGATACTTCTAGCAGTGTTTTTAATGATCCATTAGCACAAAAGCAATTTCATTTATTTGCAGATCAAAGTGTAGAAGTTGAATTATATGAATTGCCTTCTTATTTACGTTTAAAAGATTTTTCTTCACTTCTTAAACTACAGGTATATTTAGAAGCGATATCTCTTAAACAACCAAATAGTTTGGATCTACCATTAGAGTTTGCCTCTTTAGATAGTATCGAAGCAAGGCAGCCAGAGCTTGTACAAAAAAAAGTAGAGGTTCGTTTAAGCTCTATTAATATAGAAGAGCTTGCTGCTCAAATTAGTCTTAAAAGCACTTGGGAATGGGAAGCTACAGATGAAGGATGGGTTTTTTTGCTAACTAGATTTCCTGAGCTTAAAAATTTTAAACAGACATTGGATCAAATAGATTTTCGCAGCTCTATAGATCAAGCCGCAAGACTAGAAATGGTACGGCAAAATAAGGAGCTTATTGTACAAGCTTTACAGCAAAAGCCGCTAAAAACCGTCGAGTTACTATTAAGGAAAAAACCATTAGCTCAAGGCCCTTATAGTTCCTTGCTTAACGATAAAGAATTTACTGCTTTTTTAGAAAATGATCCCTTAGAATCGATAAAAGAGTACTACAGTGTTGATACAAACAACTTTTATCGCATAGAACTAATTGGGCGCAATACACAAAAAGAGTTAGTTAGTTTTGAAGAAGCTTTTCAAGATGGCACTTTGGATTCTATTCTCGATCAAAAATTGGAAAATGCCTATCCAAATATACGTAAAGGAAAAGAGTTATTTCTTCAAGCAAACGGGAATTTTAAACCTTTTTATGAGGTAAAAGAGCAGATAGGGCGCATTTTGTATGAGCCTTTATTTCTTTCTATTGAACAAGAATATGTAAAAGTGTTTGGTGATTTACCAGGAATAAGTAAGCAGTTGCCTGGAATGTTTTATTGTAAATATCGTTTGTATGGATTTATGCAAGCTGTAAAACAGCAATTAGAATTAGGTGCTGAGCTTAATTTACCCAAGCAATGGGCGCTTATCTCTACTTTGCCTTGGATCTCTCGCAGTCAAAAATTAGATTTTCCAACAGAGGATTGGATCGAGATCCCTGTTAACCAATGGTCTCCTATTTCTATAGGATCTTCGGGCTCTTTAGCCTTTGCTAAAGTGTGTTCTAAAGGGAATTTAGAAGAAATGCCTTTAGAAAAAATAGAACAGGGTTTTCAATTTCTCTCTTTCGATACATGTCGAGATGTAATGCGTCATTTATTACAGAAAATAGTAGAAGGCAATTGTATTGTATTTTCCGATAAGGAGCATGAATGACAATTGATCTATTAGAAGAGATAAACCCTATTTTACCACTTGATTGCTTTGCTGTGCAATGCAAGCTTTTGTATACTAAAAATCAATCCTCCATCAAGGTAATGAAGAAAATTTTTTTATTGCCTGATACTTCTAAGCTGCTCCATGAAATCCCTTTTGCAGAGGTTGCCATGGCCTGGAATGAACAGGCTATTTACTGCGATATATTTTTTGATCGACCTTTAGACCCCACAGATAAGATAGAACTGTTTTTTGATACAAGGGATTTAAAAACTGTCAGTTTTACACATCGTTTTTGTCATCAGTTTTTAATCCTTTCTCAGCAAGTAAGTGATGAAACATTTGCAAAAGAGATAACGGCCTTTCGCTCAGAAGATGTACATCCTCTTTGCTTAGCAGAAGATATACAAGTAGATCTACAGGATAACCGCAGATCTTATACGATTAGAGTTGTCATCCCAGCGCATTGCTTACATGGCTATGATCCATTGCAGTTTTCTCGCATAGGGATAAACTATCGCTTACATAGTCAAGAATCGGGCCTTCAACATTTTTCTTCTGCCTATCGGTTAACGGAACAACATCCTCGTTATTGGGCTAGTTGTGAATTGATAAAAGGAGGTATTTGTATATGAAATTTACAGAATCACATGAATGGATCAGAGTGGAGGATGAAGTAGGCACCGTTGGAATTACCCACTTTGCTCAAAAAGAAATTGGAGAGATTGTGTATGTCGAATTGCCCTTTATTGGCAAATTAGTAGAAGCAGGTCAGGAAATTGCTGTATTAGAATCTACTAAAGCCGCAGCGGATATCTATTCTCCTGTATCGGGAGAAATTCTAGCGATTAATAAAAAACTAGAAGAATTTTCTCAAGGAATTAATCAAGCTGCCGAAACCGATGGTTGGCTTTTTAAAATCAAAGTAACAGATAAAAAAGAGTTAGAAAGATTACTATCAGAAGAGCAATATAAAGAGTTCATACAATGAAAAAAAAACTCTTTAGGACTCTGGCTCTATTAGTTTTTTTAGTTCTATTTTATCAACAAATTATTTTAGTTAGTTGTAAGATAGCCTTGTATTGCTTCTTACCAAAAACATTTTCTTATCAGAAAATTGCTTGGAATAAAAATGTCTTGCAAATATGGGGTTTACTAAAGGAAAAGAACGAATTAAGTGTAGACCGCATAGATCTATTCTATCAAGAAGGAGCCTTTCATATTAGAGTTCTACATCCGCAATATGTAGCGAAGCACAAGGCTAAATCTCAAAATATTCTTGGAACTGTATGGGCTTTGAATCGTTTCTTTTCTATGGAAGTGCATGATGGTGTTCTAGAGTTAAATCAATTACGGTATTATTTTTCTCTACTTCCCATAATTAACAAAAAACTAGAGATCAAATTAGCACTCGATCCAGATCCTTTATATCCCGCTCTTTTGACTCTTCAATATTCTCCTGATAACCGGATATATCTTGGTATTAAATCCCAAGAACTAAAACATCTTTTACCACTAACGCAGCTGATGGGCTATGTTAACAGGGATTTAAACTATCATGCGACAATATCTGTAGAGGCAAATGCTGCTGTTAAATCAGATGGCTATATCCAGGACATACAGATAAAACCTACTCTTACAAATATTAAAGTTCAACAAGCAAATAAACAATTCTGCTGCGACCAAATAGAGGCAAATTTAAATGCAGAAGGGATTTACTTAAAAACCCTATGGCCTTCTCTTAAAGGACACTTTCAACTGGAAAATGGCTCCTATGCGCTTTTATCTCAAAATTTAGAGTGGCAAAACCAACTGACTCATATAGAAGCAGATCTATGGATAACAGATCAGCCTAAAGCTATTTTAAGTGCAATTGCTGTTCATGAAAAAACCTCATTCCCACTTATTTTAGAAACCACTGCTATTCATAAAGACCAGGAAGGCATTGGGATTAAAGCTGTTTTTTCTGATCCTGTAGAGAGCAGTATTCAAGGGAGCTTAGAGATTTCCCAAACCCGAGAAGGCATCATTGAATGTGATATCCAAAAGTTAGAGCATAAGCATCTGGATTGGGCAAGATCCTTTTTTTCTCTACCCAAAATCGATTCATCCATTTCTTATGAATGGGGAAATTGCTTAGTAAAAATAGCCATGCTATTTTCAGATCAAGCACTACAAAGCATAAATTTAACACAGTTTCAAGCTAAAGATGTATCAGTGGATCATTCTTCTCATAAATTTTTTATAAAAGATGTACAGATACAAGGAAGATGGGATGCGGTTAGATCTCAAATAAAAGAAGGTTTTTGCCAATTACAGCAAGCGGAAGGGTTAAATATTGTCATAGAATACCCAGGGGTTAAAGAGGGGATTTGCGCACATATACAAGGGGATTTGAGCTCAATCATTAGCTTGCCATTACCGTTTCCTATAGCAACAGATCTTACGATTTATGAAAATAAAGTAGAAGTGATAGGCTCTATAGCGCATATGCCTTTTTCAGCAGAAGCTATATTTTTAAAACCACTTTCTTTAAAAGATGGTTTGAACCTACGGCCTATCCAGGGGCATCTAAAGTTAAAAGATCTTGTAGAAGAGCAATACAGACCATGGCTTGCAAAATTTTTACCCGAACTAATCGTAAAGGGAAGTTATCAATTAGAGTGCTTATTTGATACGGATAAAGTTGTAATTGGAGTAGAAGCGAATGGAGTTTATTTAGAGCATTTTTATAAAACAATAGATATTCCAAAGGTATCCGCACTATCCTTTCAATGTCAAAAGGGAAAGTGGGCTTTGTTTTGCCCTAGACTAGAAGGAGAACTATCTTATAAACAAAATGCCTATGTGTTTAGCACAGCTCTTGATGCAACGTATCCTCAATTCCACATACACGATCTCTCTTTAAAAACAGAAGATTTTTCTATTAAGGTAGATTTACTTGCGCAATATCAAGATTTATGGAACCTACAATTGCAAATTGTCGAGATACAGAAACAAGAAAAGAACCTTATAGAGGAACCTATTTCAGCAGAAATTGCTATTTGCCCAGAATCTAAGATAAACCTATCTAATTTTAAAGTTATAGCCGACCTTAAAAACTTATCTTTGCCGATTAGCTCGGGCTTGAAGTTAGAGGAAGGGACAGCACGAATAGAGTTAACTTCTTCTGCAAATGAGTTTTGTATAACTAAAGCAAGCGCTAGGCTTACCCAAGCTAAAAAGGTTTTTTGTCATTTACAAATAGAATCTTTAATAGGCGCCATCAATTCTTTTTCTCCTACCCATTTTACGGGTTCTCTACAAATACAAGAGCTGCCTATTATCCAAACTCAAGGGATTTTACTTCATCCTGGAGTAGATAAGTGGCAGATAGATTGCAATTTGGGAATAGCTAATTCTAAAAACTGGCGTATGCAACTGGCTACAGAAGATCTGTTTAAACAATATGATTTTTCCTGTTTGGGTAAAGATATGGCTATTTCTGGTAAGAAGCTCTCTTCTCAGTGGCATATTGATCAAATACAAATCGGATCTTTAATGGCCTCTGGCATTTTTACATCAGATGAAAAAACACTGCATTGCAAAAGTCTACAGGGAAGCTATGATGGATATCCTTTTCTAGCCAGTGGTGTATTTGATTTACAAGATCATACTATTTGTGGGCAAGTCGATTGTAACTGCTTTAGCTTAAAAAGCTCGCCGTTTCTTTGCGAATATTCTGTAGAGCAAGGTTTTTTTAGTAAACAAATCAATCTAACCCTACAAGATTTGAAAAGTTCTGAAATATTAGCAAATATTTTTTGCCACTCTACATCTTATCAAAATAAAACCTGGGAAAGTACCATCGATTTTTCCCTGCCAGCATTTCATAACCAACAAACCACCTGGCAGAAGGAGTTAATAGGAAGCGTAGAAGTAAAAAAAATGCCAGGGCTTATACGTCTTAGAGGAGATTTGAAACAGGGAGAGTTAAGTCTAGCAAAGCACTTAGTAAAATATCGAGATACTACATTTTCTCTAGAGAATACCCATTTTATATTGAATAGTGAACTTAATCTAGGAGAAAAACCTTTTTGGGGGACTTTTTGGTTTGAGCATAATAAAGGAGCATTTGAACTCTCAGATAAGCCTCTTCAGACAGGATTAAAAGGGTGTTTTAGTATAGAATCAAACGAATGTAAACTTGATACAATTAAAGGAAACGCCTGTGGTATAACCGCTGATTTAGAAGCCAAAGAAACAAATCATTTACAGGGGACGTTGCAGATCCATGCATCTGATTGCGCTTCCTTTTTCCCTCTTTTAGAAAAATTTCTTCAACCTCTACAGCTTAAAGCTCATTTTATATATCAAGGAGAAATAAGCAAACAAGGATGTAGGGGGCTTTTGCAAGCAGATCAGGTGGAAATAAAAGGTATTTCTATAAATAAATTTAGTGCAGGAGTAGAGTTTTCCCAAAAAGAACTACAGATCTATGACTTTAGATTAGAAGATGAAGCAGGCAGTTTATTTGCTAAGATAATAAGTTGTAAAAATCTCAATGACTGGGAGCTATGGATTCCAGAAGTTGAGGTAAAGCGGTTACAATTAGATCACGTATTAAAAAAAGCTAAACCATTTGTAATTGATATATTAGTTAAGGATATTCAAGCACAGTTATCCAATTTACAGACTCTACATGGTTTAGGAGAATGCAAATTCCAATATCTAAAACAAGATCAATTTTTTGAAATTCCCTTAGAGATCTTATCTAAAATCGGTTTAGACTTAAGATCCTTTATGCCCGTAGAAGGAGAGTTTGCATTTAAATTGCAAGAGAGTCGATGCTATTTGACTCAATTTGCAAAAACCTTTAGTAAAAATGGTCATTGTAAATTTTCTCTAGCAAAGAGAAAAAAATATACTTCTTACATCGGCTTTGATGGAAGTTTATCTATTGATTTAGAGCTTAGACAAAAAAAGCTATTAAAACTCATGAATCCTTTTACGTTCACTATTCGCGGAAATGTAGACCATCCTAAGTATGGTCTTGTTTTATTGAAAAAATAAAAAAGCAGTCTTTGTTATTAAAACATATTTTTATGTTAATAACCTCAGCTTTGGGTTTACTAGCAAGCAACTAGCCCTAAAATTTCCCTATGTAATTTCAGTAAAAATATTTGAAATTTCTATGGTTTGATTGCTGAAATAAAATAGACATTATTATTACTTCAAGAATAGATATTTCTACTTATACCCCTCTTGAGGGTTTGTCTTTAGTAATTAAAGGTTGTTTCTATTGCTTATTGAAATCCTTCTAAAAAGAATCTACAGAGCAATACAATTCAATAAGCTTTTTCTTTTTTGACCTCTTTTATTATTGTTTTTTACAAATGAACTTGTACAACATTAAGAAGTCTTTTAGCACTAACTTTTTGTCTTATCTTTCCTAATTATGAAAAATTCATAGAATTTAAGAAGATAACTCTCAATTTTTTGAAAATATTTCTAATTATCAAGAGGGATCAAAGGGTATTCTCTCTAACGAGTATAGCTCTGGAAATACCCTAGAAACAAAACAAGTTGTTATAAAATCGATGATTAGTTAAAACAAACATCCTAACTGGAACAAATCCATTTAGGATGTTTTTCTTTTAAGAGTGTTGTAGTGAGAGTTCTTTTAAAGAATTTAAGAAGTATTGTTCAACAGATCTGTTATCCTCCTATTTGTATCTATTGTCATAAATTCTGTCATTCTAAAAGGCACATCTTTTGTAAAGAGTGCTTTGATTTAATCGATATTTTAGAAAAAGAAGAGAGATGTCCTTGTTGTTTTTCTGCTTGTCTTGAACCGTATTGCTTATCTTGTATGCATCAAACCAACATAAAACAAGCATATGTCAGTGAGCAAGAAGGGCCCCTTTATGCTTTATTAGAAAAGATTCTCAAAGGACAACACTATAGAGTTCCAGCTATAGCAGCACTGATGACCTATCAGTTTATACGATTAGATTTCTCCCTACCTGATTATATTTTACCTGTTTATAGTACACATAAAAAATTATCTATTTTACTAGCAAAAGAAATAAGTAAAATTTTACAGGTGCCGCATAGGCGATTTTTTTTTAAGAAGCTGCGAAACAGTCATATTTTATTAGTAGGTTTTCAACAGGATCAAATCTATGATAAAAGCATAAAAGTAGTAAAGAAGATAAACCCCAAAACCTTAATAGGATTCACATTTCTTGGTCCTTTAAGCTTCTAGATTGCGTCTAGCCATATCGATTTGACGACGCAGTCTTTCGTCTTTTTTCACAAGGCCTGCTATTTTTTTCCAGGCATGTAAAAGAGTAGAATGGGTTTTACCTCCAAAAGCAGAGGCAAGGCGCATGAGAGAATCATTAATGAGTTCTTTAGCAAGATACATAGCAACTTGTCTGGGAAAGGAAACATCTTTTGAGCGAACAGAGCTTTTTAAATCACTAATGCGTACTCCAAAAATGGCAGCTACGCTTTTTAAAATGTTGTCTACAGAAATCTTTTTATGGGAAGAGGCTTGGAATAACTCACCTAAGGTGCTTTCTACAACTTCTTGTGTGACATCAAGTTTCATTAAGCGACAATACGCATTTAGGCGGTTAATAGCGCCTTCAAGTTGACGTACATTATTATAGATATGCTCTGCAATAAAAAAGGCAATCGATTGGGGAAGACGAAATCCTTTTTGTTCTGCTTTATGTTGTAGGATGGCTACCCGCGTTTCTAAATCGGGGATTCCTACATTGGCTACAAGTCCCCATTCCATCCTTGCAATCAATCTTTCAGAGAGTTTGAGTTGTCCTGGAGGTTTATCACTAGTAATTACGATTTGTTTTCCCTGGTTGATCAAGCTCTCAAAAGTATTACAAAACTCTTCTTCAAAATTAGGGCGATTTTGCAAAAACTGAATATCATCGACAAGTAGAACATCTAAAGAGCGATAGAATCGCTTCATGCGATCTAAAGACTTGTTACGTAAGTTATCAACTAAGTCATTAATAAAGGCCTCTGTGGTAATACAATAAACGCGCAGTTTTTTATGCCTTTCTCTCACTTGATGACCAATGGAATGCAAAATATGGGTTTTACCTAAACCTACTCCTCCATGAATAAACATAAGAGTATAAGATTTACCAGGACGAGTGGCTATTCCTACAGCAGCAGATTTTACAAACTGATTTGAAGGGCCTTCAATAAAATGTTGAAATGTATAATTAGGATTAAGCTTTACCTCTAAGGCGTGTTGAGATGAGGGAGCAGCTAGTTGATTTGAAGGGGCTTGTGGCAGTGGCTCTTCTTTTTTTATTTCTGAAATAGTAAAAGATAAGCTAAGTTCACCTGTTGCTTTTACCGATAGAAAAGAACTGAGTTCTTTTTTGTAATTATTAATTAGATATTCTTGGACAAAAATGTTTGGCACTTCAAGACAGAGTTCTTCAGTCACTTCTTCTCGTATGCGAATCGGGGCAAACCAGTTCTGAAATTCTGTGGTAGAGCATCGTTTTTCAACAGTCTCTAAAAATTCTGACCATGCTTCTTGCGGTGTTTTTGTCAACATAGATTCCTAGTTAATTATACTTATGAACAAACTTTCCACAGATACTTCTGGGCTATCTTTTATGTCGTCAAGTTAACATTGATGAACAAAGCTGGCAATAGATTTTTGCTCGATTTTGGATGATCAAAGAGGTAAATAGTTAAGTCTTAAAAAGGCAGGAAAGGAAAAAAATACAATAAACTCTTTTGTTTAAAAAAAGGTTTCAAAATTATTTAGCTGTAAGCTATGACAAGTGCTGTAGCTTGGTTGATAATTTCAGGATTTTGACTTCTTTCCAGTTCTTTTGCTTGAGCTAATGCTTGTTTTTTATAACCCAAAGCAAATAGAACCTTTACTCGATTCAGCAAAGTGGGTTGATGAAGAGGATCGAGTTTAAGAGCCTTTTCAATATAATTTAAGGCCATTAGATTATTGTTTTTTTGTAGATATAAAGCACCAAGGGTTTGAAGATCATAAACAGAAGAAGGAGATAAAGTGGTAAGTGCCTCAAAAAAGGTGGTGGCAATATCGTATTTACCTTGCTTGATATAAGAGTAGCCGACAAAACGTAAATCTGAGAGTTCTTCGTCACTCCATCCTAATATAGATATCCAATCGATTTGATTCATACTTATAAGTTAGCCTTTATGATATTGCCCTCTTCGAGCATTAATTTCTTGAATTTCTTTATCTAAATACATAATAGTTTGTAAAACTGAAATCAGTATTTTTTTTTCTTTCTCATGATATTCTCTCTCAGGGTCGGAATGGGCTGATTCAGCTTCTTCCTGCTGTTTGTCGTTTTGTTGTTGATTGCCTCTTTTTTTTCTGGAAAAAATTGTCATAGAAGCAATCTTTTGCGTTTGTGTTTCATGTTTTTCTTCTGATCCTAAAGAGGGGATCAATTGAAACATAAAAAATCGTTTTTTTTGCTCAAAATATCCTTTAGGAGGAGTAAAAGTTGCCCAGGTCTGTTGTTTTTGAGGTTCAAGCAGAATCTCTAATTCTGTTAGAAAAAAGGGATGAGTAATCTCTATTTCTGTCTGTTCTTGAATGCCGCGAGCTTCAACTAGCAGTTTTTGATCAAGCTCTCTTAAATCCTCTGCATAGCGAGTCGAAACCTCAATTCCTAAGTTGTCAATTGTACGTGGTGGCATAACAGTTTACCTAAAGTTGTTTTATACTCTTAATTTAAGAGATTTGCCATGTTGCGTTTAAATTATCAATAGATCGATGGTTTTAGGACAGAAAAAATCTCTTTTCCACCAATTTCCCTTTAATAATAATTTATTTTTAATAATTAACAATTAGTATTTTAGAACAATGTTTTTTACTAAAATTTACTTAAGATTCTTGCCAATTTTATGTTTTAGTGATAGATTGTGGAAAATTGTGGGAATAGAAGGCAAGTGTCCTTATGCATAAGTTCTTTTTTAGTGGGTCAACAGCAACTAAAATTGATGAAAAAGGAAGATTTGTACTTCCTCAAGGGATGCGCTTTGGTTTGGTGGAAAATGGTGTATTAGAGTTTAGTTTAAGTCTTGGATTAGGAGGGTGCTTAGCTATTTATCGTCAAAGCGATATTCAAAGAATTGTAGCTAAATTTCAGGAAAAGTCACACTTAGGCAAGTATCAGAAATTTTTCACATTGTTTTTTTCCACGCTATATCAAACTACATGTGATAAAATTGGAAGGGTGCATATCCCATCAACGCTGAGAAAAGCAGTAGGAATTACATCTGAAATTGTAATTGCAGGAGTTCTTAACAAAATTGAAATTTGGCCAAAAAAAGAATACGAATCGCAGATTGAAGCTGTACTAAGTGGTAAAGATGTTGATATGAATTTGGCTAAATTAACAGAAGAAGCATTTGCTTTACTCGAAAAACCAGAAGAGGAAATGGATGATGCATAATCAGTCTCGAACAGAACACGTTTCGATTTTGGTAGAGGAAATGTTACATTTTTTTCAAAATTCACAGCTGTCCATTTTTTTTGATGGAACGTTGGGAGCAGGGGGGCATGCCAAAGCCGTTTTAGAAGCGCACCCAGAGATTCGGAGATTTATCGGTTGTGATAAAGATCCAGAGGCTCTTGGGATTGCATCTAGGGTACTTGATCCCTGGAAAGATAAGGTAGAGCTTATTCAAGGGAATTTTGCAAGCCTTGACCAATATTTAAACGAAAGAAACATTCAACATGTGGATGGTTTTTTTTTGACCTAGGAGTGTCTTCTATGCAACTAGACAAAGGACGTAAAGGTTTTAGTTTTTCAGAGGAGGGGCCTCTTGATATGAGGATGGATCCTTCGTCTTCTCTTACTGCCATGGAAATTGTAAACCATTGGACAGAAAAACAATTGGGGGAGCTATTTCGTTTGGGCGAAGAGCCACGTTGGAAAAAAGCAGCTCAAGCAATTGTGGAAGAAAGACGCAAGAGAATCATTAAAACTACAACACAATTGGCTAATACCATTTCCTCTTCTTTGAAGACCCTTCTGAAGGGTAAACTGCATCCCGCAACATTAATTTTTCAAGCTTTGCGTATGTGTGTAAATCATGAGTTGGAAGGAATTACCGAAGGGATTACCAAAGCAATCCAATATCTTTCTTCTGGCGGCATTATGGGTGTTATTAGCTTTCATAGTTTAGAAGATGGTATCGTAAAGCGTATTTTTAAGCAAGCATCGGACCGATCTAAATCTCGTGTTTCTGAACCGGTTCTGCATTTAATGACAAAAAAACCTGTGGTTCCTACTCAAAAAGAGATCCGTGCAAATCCTAGAGCTCGAAGTGCAAAAATGCGTGTAGCGGAGAAAATATAGGGATCAAAAATCATGTTAAAGAGAGCATTCATTCAATTAGCTTGCTGTATTGGGGTTTTTGGATGCTGTCTTTGCTCTTATGTAAATACACAAAATGCAGTGACTCGTCTGCGGTTAGAAATTCCTATATTTTCTTCTGAACTTAATAAGTTAAAGGAACAAAATAATCGTTTAAAATACGAGATTGATCTTTTTGAGAGCCCTGAACATCTTATGCAGTTAGCGCGTTGTAGTGAGTTTGGTCATCTAAAATATCCCACTCTGCAAGAGGTCTTAACGGTTTCTGAAGTGGTTATCTTACCAAAATCTCCCATAGAAAAAGAGAAAAACCTTCCCGTTCTTAAATGGAATCTTGCGATTGGGGCTAAGCAATAATGTTGGATAACAATCCCTCGCCTGGTCTAGTAGCTTATAAGCGCCTAGTATGGGTTTTTTGGGGGGTTTTTTTTTTATTTTCTATCCTTATTCTTCGGTTTTTTCATCTGCAAATTATAGAAGGAGAAAAATGGGAGAAAATGGCTCGTATTCAGCATCAACTACTAATTACAGATCCTTGTAAAAGGGGTGTATTTTATTCTAATACGGCTTTAAAAAAAGGACATCCAGAGAATTCTCAAACTTTTGTCATCGACATTTTAAAATTTCATTTATATGTTGATCCTAGATCTATTCCTAGTTCTTATCAAAAAGAAATTACAGATAAAATCGCTAATATTTGTCTTTTAAATAATACAGAAGTTGAAAAACTCCAGGAAAATTTAAAAATCAATACTCGTTCTCGCAAGCTTGCTATGTGGCTAAGTCAAAAACAAAAAAATACACTTCAGGAGTGGTGGTTTGATTTTGCTAAAACACATAAAATTGCTCGAAATGCACTTTTTTTTATTCAAGATTACCAACGCTCTTATCCTTTTGGAAAATTACTAGGCCAAGTTTTGCATACGGTCCGACAAGAAAAAGATCAAAAGAGCCAAAAAACCATACCAACTGGTGGTATGGAATTGTTTTTTAATACTATTTTACAAGGTAAAGAGGGAAAACGTTATATTTTACGCTCTCCTCGTCATTCTTTAGAGACAGCAGAAGTCATTGCAGAACCAGAAAATGGAGCAGATATACATTTAACAATTAATCATCACTTGCAAGCTTTAGCAGAAGAAGAAATTTATAAGGCTGTAAAACTCGCTAATGCAAAAAGTGGGTGGGCTGTTTTAATGGAGCCTCATACAGGGGAAATCTGGGCATTGGCACAGTATCCTTGGTTTGACCCTCGAGAGTGTCAAAAGTATTTTAATGACGAAACCCTAATAGAGCATACAAAAGTAAAAGCTATTACAGATCCTTTTGAGCCTGGCTCAACGATGAAGCCGTTAACAGTAGCATTAGCTCTTAGAGCTAATCTAGAATTACAAAGACAAGGTAGGCCTGCTTTATTTACACCAGAGGAAAAAATTAAAGTGATAGGAAAGACTTTTCCTGGACGCAAAAAAAAACCTATTCGAGATGTGCGCTCTCATTCTTATTTGAATATGTATATGGCACTACAAAAGTCCTCAAATATCTATATGGCTATTTTAGTAGAAAGGATGATTACAGAGCTTGGAGAACAGTGGTATAGAGATGCTCTGCAAGATATTTTTGGTTTTGGTCTAAAAACGGGGATTGAGCTTCCTTCTGAAAGTGCAGGGTTCCTTCCTGAGCCTGGAAAAAAATCTAAGAATGGAAAAAACTATTGGTCTATTCCCACGCCTTATTCCATAGCATTTGGTCATAATATTACTGCGAACAGCCTACAGATGCTACGAGCCTATGCTATCTTAGCTAATAGAGGAAAAGATGTAAAGCCTACCTTAGTACGTAAAATTACTCGAAAAAAAAAAGAGGGTTTACAGGAAGTTCTTTTTGACAATACAACGCAGGAAAGAGTAAAAGGTTTTCCTAGGTTATTAGAACAAGAGATTATAGAGCATGTTTTAAAAGCTTTGAAATATGTGACAAAACCAGGAGGGTCGTCTGCTAAAGCAGATATTTATGGATATACCGAAGTGGGAAAATCAGGAACTTCTGAGAAAATTGTAGACGGGGTGTATTCCAAAAAGAATCATATCTCTTCTTTTATTGGATTTGCTCCTTTTTCTTCTCCTCGCTTTGTACTTTTGGTTGTGATTGATGAACCTGAATACAAATATATCCCCGGAGTAGGAAGAAATCAGTATGGAGGCAGATGTGCAGCTCCTGCTTTTAGAGAAATTGGACTGCGTACATTAGAATATCTTGGTATACCCCCAGACGATCCCCATGGGTATTCTCCTCAAGATCCTCGGTATGATAAAGAAAAAGGGGATTGGCTAAAAGAGAGTCGATCTCTACTGGAATTGTATAAAAAATGGAACGGATAAAGTTAAAAAAACTTCTTAAGCGCCTAAAAATAAAAACATGTAAAGGTGTAAAAGAAATAGAGATTACAGGGATTTGTGCAAACTCTAAACTAGTGGCTCCTGGCAATCTATTTATTGCTAAAAAGGGTTTATCCCATGATGGAACAGAATTTATTCCAGAAGCAATCGCTGCTGGAGCTACTGCTGTTTTAACCGATTTATATAATCCTTTCTTATCTGATGTAGTGCAAATCATCCATCCTGATGTGAATGCAATAGAGGCTCTACTTGCAAAAGAATATTATCGTCTTGCTGACGAAAAGTTATTTCTAGTAGGTATTACAGGAACAAATGGTAAAACAACAACAGCTTGTCTTGTTAAGCATATTTTAGATAAACTTGGTAGTTTATGTGGATTGATTGGTTCTATTGAATGGATTATTGGGAAGCATCATTTCCCCGCTACTCACACTACACCTGATGTTTTAACTAATTTCAAACTCTTTAATGATATGACTCTTGCTAAATGTAAAAGTTGTGTAATGGAGGTGTCTTCACATGCTTTGGATCAAGGTAGGGTGAAGGAGGTGGAATTTGATGTTGCTGTATTTACAAATCTTGACCAGGATCATCTAGATTACCACATGTATATACAAAATTATTTACAAGCTAAACTTAAATTATTTTCACAACTCGATCCCCTAGGACATAAAGGTCCAAAAACAGCTATTATTAATCTGGATAGTGCTTCTGCAGAAGAGATTATGAAAAATACTAAAGCTCATTTATTCACTTACGGTATCGATGCTAGAGCAGATCTGTGTGCAAAACAAATAAATCTAACTCCAGAGGGCATAGAGTGTTTCATTCATTATCAAGAAGAAAAGGTAAAACTAGTCTCTCATTTAATTGGTAAACATAATCTATATAACCTTCTTGGTGCAATAGGGGTTGGCTTATCTCACGGATATTGTTTGAAAAAAATTATATATACCATAAAATCATTTAATCAGGTGCCAGGGCGTTTAGAAAAAGTGGACAATTCAAGGGGCCTTCACATTTTTGTAGACTATGCTCATACTGAAAATGCTCTTGAATGCGTATTATCTGCTCTTAGAGAGATAAAACAAGGTAAATTAATTGTTGTATTTGGATGTGGAGGTAATCGAGACCGTCAAAAAAGAGCTAAAATGGGCGGTATTGCAGAAAAATTAGCGGATGTTGTAATTGTAACTACAGATAATCCCAGGCAAGAAGATCCTCAAGAAATTGTAAATGATATTTTAAAAGGATGTAAAAATCCAAAAACAGTCTTAACGATTTTAAATCGTAAGGAAGCTATTTTTTCTGCAATAAAAAGAGGCTCTTCTAAAGATATTGTATTAATTGCAGGGAAAGGACATGAAACCTATCAGGTCTTTTCTCAACAGTCCGTAGTATTTGATGATCGTTTAGTGGCTAAGCTAGCTTGCGAAAGTGCAGTTTTCAATTGAGATAAGGAGTTACATGAAAAGATTTAGGTTTATACGCTGGAAAGTTTGCGTAGGGTTTATTTTCTCTTTTTTATTTTTACCTGATGACTCTGATGCAACGGTAGCAGGATGCGTAAAACCTCTTGTTGTATTAGATGCAGGGCATGGTGGGAAAGATAATGGAGCCAGTTTTGGCAACTTTTTAGAGAAGAGAGTCAATATCATTACCGCTTTACTAACAAAAAGGCATTTAGAGGGTTTGGGGTATCGTGTAATAATGACCCGTTCTAAAGATATTTTTATATCTTTAGTTCGTCGTGTTGAAATTGCAAGCCAGGTCAAGGCAGACATTTTTGTAAGTATCCATTTTAACTCTTCGAAAAATAGACAAGCAGAAGGAATAGAAGTTTATTATTATTCATCAAAACCCCTTCCTCGTAATAGAGCTTCTCAACAGCTTGCTAATTGTGTCTTAACTAGGCTAGCTGACCAAACAGAAGCTAATTCAAGGGGAGTTAAAGCGGGTAACTTTCATGTTATTCGTGAAACCTCTATGCCAGCTGTGCTTGTTGAAGGTGGCTTTATTACCAACGCCCAAGAAAGACAAAAAATAAGACAAAGAACATATCTTGATCAAATTGCCTTAGGGGTTGCACAAGGGATAGATAACTATTTTAAGATGAACAAATGTCCTCGGCGCGAGTTGAACGCACGACCTGCCGCTTAGGAGGCGGCTGCTCTATCCTCCTGAGCTACGAGGACAAAAAGAGTAGTTTGTCTGAAGATTGAATAATTGTCATCCATTCTGTATACTAAAAAGCTTATATGAATAGAGGATAACTCTTAAGGAGTAATGATGGCAGAGGTTAAAGCTGATTTGGGGTTAATAGGATTAGCTGTTATGGGACAAAATCTTGTATTAAATATGAATGACCATGGCTATACAGTTGCTGTATTTAATCGTACTACTGCAAAGGTCTCAGAATTTTTATCAGGTCTTGGAGAAACCCAAATCATAGGTACATATTCCTTAAAAGAGCTGATTGCTACTTTGAAAAAGCCGCGTAAATTATTATTCATGGTTAGAGCAGGTAGTCCTGTTGATGATCTAGTCAATGAATGTCTACCTCTTCTAGAACAAGGTGATATTATCATCGATGGAGGCAATAGCCACTATCCAGATACAAAGAGAAGAACCGATTTTTTGGAAAAAAAAGGAATTCTATTCATTGGAGCAGGAATTTCTGGGGGGGAAGAAGGAGCTAGATTTGGACCTTCAATTATGCCAGGTGGTAACAAGCAAGCATGGCCCATTCTTAAACAAATTTTTCAGAATATTTCTGCAAAAGCAAAGGAAGACGGCCTTCCTTGTTGTGAATGGATTGGAGAGGGAGGAGCTGGTCATTATGTGAAAATGGTGCATAATGGTATTGAATATGGAGATATGCAACTGATTGCAGAAGCTTATTTTTTACTAAAGACATTTGTTAGTAATGATCCAAAACAATTACATGATATTTTTGCAGAATGGAACTTAGGCTATTTAAATAGTTTCTTAATTGAAATCACAGCTAAAATCTTTCTACAAAAAGATCAGGATGGAAGTCTGCTATTAGACCATATCCTGGATGTAGCAAATCAAAAAGGCACAGGGAAGTGGACAGGTGTTAGCGCTTTAGATTTAGGAGTTCCTGTTAGCTTAATTACCGAGTCTGTTTATGCACGATGCTTGTCTTCTTTAAAAGAAGAGCGGTTGCAAGCCCAGAAATTATTTCCTCAAGTTACCAATTCTTATACCGGTACAAAAACACAATTGGTCGTAGATATTAAACAAGCCCTATATGCCTCTAAGATTATTAGTTACACGCAAGGCTTTATGCTGATGCAAGCTGCTGCTAAAGAGATGAAATGGGATTTTAATTACGGATCAATAGCACTTATTTGGCGAGCTGGATGTATTATTAGAAGTGGATTTTTAAATGATATTAAAAAAGCTTATGATGTAAATCCAGACCTGCCGAGCTTGCTTTTTGATGCTTTTTTTAAAAAAGCAATGATCAACGCTGAGGTTTCTTGGCGTAAAGTAATCATCACGGCTGTACAAGCTGGAATTCCTATTCCTTGCTTTAGTTCAGCACTTGCATTTTTTGATGGCTATCGTAGTGGGTACCTTCCAGCTAATCTCATTCAAGCACAAAGAGACTTTTTTGGAGCGCATACATATGAAAGAACGGATAAGCCGCGTGAGCAGTTTTTTCATACCGATTGGAATAAAATAGAGAATACTTAACCGATGAGAAAAGCAGATAAGGAGTGGATAATGCTACGGGCAAGCTCTGGGATAGTCAGTCTTTTTATTGTGGAAGCTTTAGAGTATTTCACATCACAGTCCACTGCAATAATTGCTAAAGTATTTTCTGCAAATGAAGAGCTGTTTGCAATGAAATTGATTTCATAATCAGAATTTGGACCCAAGCTCTTGTATCCAAAATTACTGCTTCCTGCGATCACCGTATTGTCTACGACAATTACTTTTTTATGAAGAGTGGTTTTAGCTACTTTAAATTCATAAACATCTATATTTTTCTGATATTTTTTATGAACTGCATTTTTAAGCGCAAGATAATTAAATCGGTTACGAGGACCAAAGGCTTTATGGCTCATTGGGCTGTTCTTATCCAACCCATTTGTAATAAGAGTAATAGCTATTCCACGATTTGCTGCGTTAATTAAAGCATGGAATATTGCTTGATTGGGATGAAAATACATGTGGTCAATTACAATGCGTTTTTCAGCTTGATCAAACTGTCTAATTAATTCTTTCTTAAAAACATTATTAGTTCTTTCTGGTCCTGTGAACAAGATTTTTGCTTCTACATCTTGATTGAGATGCAAACTTTGATGGAATCGATGAATCATTGTATCAACAACAGGTTGAGGTTGGTCTGCTATTTGATCATGTAAAATTTTTTCAACTACACTATCTTTTTCTTGGCTCTTATTATAATACATCCATGCATAAGCTAATTGAATACTTTCTAGGTGAACTCTGCCTCCAATACTTTCATATCCTTTTTTATCATGAAAGACAAAATCCTCATCACGAAAGCTACGAGGTAAAATTTTATGAAGCACTCCTGTTTTATGAGATGTAAAAGAAGTTTGTTTGTCATTTAAGCCATCATTATAGGCATATTTATCCTCTAGTCCACTTCCTCCTAATATAAAATACTGGCCGTAGTCAATAGAGAGGACTTTAGAATGATTAGTTGAGAGGTTTGTTTTCTTGCCAATTATCCATATATCAGAGCTTTCTACTAATTGGAATCTATCTGAATAAGTAGCTGTAAGGTGTTGAATTTTTTCACGATTAGATTGATTAATAAATTTATCCGAAGAGAGAATGACCACTTTTAATTGAGTTTTTTTTTCTAACTGATATTTAATAAGAGATAGAATTTCATCAAATGCTTTACCTCCACAATAATTACCAGATAAAACAATGTTATGTTTAGCTGCTTGAATCAGCTCTTTTTTCCAAGCAAAAGATTCTATGGTATTTTGACACGCAATGGAGCTGCATATGCTATATTGATTTTGAGCAATTGGCTGTCTAATGGACTGTATAACTTCCTTAGATAAACCAGGAAAAATAGTCTTTCTATCTTTAAGCAAAGAAAATATACTAGCAACAAATTCTGAGAAGATTTTTTTTGTGCGAGTGCAAAAAATAGAGCCGCTAAAGCTTCCCAATGACCCTGCTGGTATAATCTTTATAGAAAATATATATTTTAGCACAGGCACAAGAAATAAAATTTTTAAAACAAATATATAGGTTTTGTAGTCTAAAGAAGACTGTCGTTTGTTTACTTCTTTTTGTGTTGCAGATATATTTGTATTAAAATTAATAATCATTAATTAACCGTATAGATTAAGTTTATATTGTACATTAGAAATCTGAGTTTTGTGTTTTTTTTGTAAATGAAGCTTATATAATATCAAGAGATCTTTTTATACTATTTTTTGTCTTATCTTTCCTATTCTTGGTTAATTAAACCCAACATTGAGGTTATAATAGTTAATTTATTATTAATATTATATTAACAAATTTAAAAAAGTTTCTTTGAAGTTATTTACTTATCTTTGATTTTTAACAGAAAAAGTAATAAATTCTAACCTAGAAAAAAAGAGATATCCACTAATTAGAACAGAAAATTCTAGAAAAAATAGTATAAAAAGACCTCTTGATATTATATAAGCTTCATTTACAAAAAAAACACAAAAAGAAGTAAAAAGACGAAAAGCTTACAGCTAGCTGCCTCCTAGAAAAACCAAAGCTCAGATTAAGAAGCTTCGATTTAATATTGCTTCTTATCTAATGCATGTATATTGGTAACTAAACTCTTTTAGACAGGATTATCTGAAATAACATTTCTTTGATCTGATATGTTAATCAATAGCTTTAAGCACTTCCATAAAAGCAGATTGAGGGATATGAACTTTGCCAATTTCCTTCATTTTCTTTTTACCCTCTTTCTGCTTTTCCCATAATTTGCGTTTTCGCGTGATATCTCCACCATAACATTTAGCGGTGACATTTTTAGTTAATGCACGGATGGTTTCACGGGCTACAATTTTTCCTCCAATGGCAGCTTGGATAGGTACTTTAAACTGTTGCATAGGGATTACACCAACTAGTTTTTTACAGATTGCTCTTCCTTTACCTTCAGCTTTCGTGCGATGAACAAGACAGGAGAAAGCATCCACGGGTTCTTCATTAACGCGAACCTCTAATTTTACAATATCACTGATCTCATACTTGTCAAACTCATAGTCAAAAGAACCATAGCCTCGAGTAACCGATTTAAGCTTATCGTTGAAATCGGTAATAATTTCATTCAGAGGGAATCTATAAGTTAATAGTAGCCTTTTTGTATCAATTGTTTCTGTTTTGGTGAGTTCCCCTCGTTTATCCATGCCTAAACTCATAATAGCGCCTAAGTATTCAGAATGAGTCATGATATGGCAAATTACCCAAGGCTCTTCAATATATTCAATAAAAGTAGGATCGGGATAATGAGCCACATTATCAATCAGTAAGTTTTTACCATCGGTTAGGGTAAACTTATAAACAACACTTGGAGCTGTTGTGATGATGTCTAAGAGAAACTCTCTTTGAAGTCTTTCAAAAATGATTTCCAAATGCAGAAGACCTAAGAATCCACAACGAAAGCCGAATCCTAAAGCCATGCTACTTTCTTGTTCAACATGTAAAGCAGAGTCATTGAGTTGGAGTTTGAAAAGAGCATCTCTTAGCATTTCAAAATCGGAAGAATCAACGGGATAAATACCTGCAAAAACAACAGGGGAAATCATCTTGAATCCAGGCAAAGGATCAATAGCTGGTTTGCGAGAAGAGGTAACAGTATCACCAATTTTTACATCAGCTGTATTTTTAATATTTGCTAAAAGGTAGCCAACTTCTCCAGGTCTTAATACATCAACAGATTTTTCTTTTGGTGAAAAAACACCTACTTCTAGTACTTCAAAGACCTTTTCTGTGACCATCATTTTAATCAGAGTTTTTTTGTGAACCTCTCCGCTCATGACACGTATATAGACAATAACACCTCGATAGGGGTCATAGTGAGAATCGAAAACTAAGGCACGAAGTGTGTCATCTGCAGGCTCAGATGGAGGAGGTATGAAAATGAGGATTTGTTCTAAAATGTCTTTAATCCCTATTCCGGTTTTAGCAGAACATAAAATGGCATGAGATGTATCTAAGCCAATGACATCTTCAATTTGCTGTTTTACCCCTTCTATATCAGCAGAGGGGAGGTCAATCTTATTGATTACAGGCAAGATTTCTAAGTTACGCTCAATAGCTAAATGTACATTTGCTAAACTTTGAGCCTGTACTCCTTGTGCTGCATCAACGACAAGTAAAGCTCCTTCGCAAGCGGAAAGAGAACGAGATACTTCGTAGGAAAAATCTACATGTCCTGGGGTGTCAATAAAATTCATTTGATACACCTCCCCATCGTTTGCTCTATAATACATCGTAACAGGATGAGCTTTAATCGTAATCCCACGCTCTCTTTCTAGATCCATATCATCTAACACTTGATTTTGCATTTCACGAGCGGAAATGGTACCAGTAATTTCTAATAGCCTATCTGCAATTGTAGATTTTCCATGGTCGATGTGTGCAATAATAGAGAAATTGCGGATCTGTTTTCGGCTGTATGTAAACATAAAAGTCCTAAAGAATTAAAGTCGATGTCATTCTACTACTTTTGGTTAAAGTGCTCAATTTAAATAAAAAACCCCTTTCCTGTATGAACAGGAAAAGGGTTTTTTTATCAAATAATAAAAGATACAACTTTAACTAGTAGTTACCTCTTGTTTTATATTTGATTTAATAGCTACTTCTTCTGGAATAGATTCAGCTGCAAGCTTGGCTTGTTCATCTTTCTCAGCACTTAATTTTGTAAATTGTTTGCCAAGAGAATTTGCTGCAAATATCCAACCAAGAATAATTACTAACAGAATACCACCAATATAAGGCGTAACTGCTCCTAAAGAACCAAAGGCTACTATTAGCCCTTGCTGTGCAAGAGAACCACCTGATTTACCTAGTCTAGCTCCTACAACGTCAATAGCAGCTTTACCTTTAACCTTTGATTCTTGATCAAGAGGGATGTAAGCCATTTCTTTTGTGGGATCAAATAAGGAGTATTTAGCAGATTTACTCATGATGTTTTGAGCAGTTCCAAATATGACAGCTAGCATTAAAGGTGTTGTGCCTAAAAGAGCAATCATACCCACTAAAGAATCGCGGAAAATCACGAATGAGAAGAAACCAACTCCTGTGACCAATAGAACAATCGGAGTAATCAAAGCACCGACTTTCCAGCCAAAACGACGGGTTACATTTCCTCCAATAAACAACATCATAAAAATGGTTATAGCTCCTGTAATTGTGGAAAATTGTCCCATAAAGGCTTGATAGTCATTACCATTAGGGTATTGGAGTTTCAGTTGTCCTTTCCAGGTTACCTCTACCAAATTGATTGCAATTCCATAGGCAATTACCAAAACGGCAATGCAACCAATGTATTTAGAGCGAGTTAGGAATGAAAAGCTTTCTTTAAGAGACATTTTAGGCTTTTCTTTCTTTACACGACGAAGTTCATTAGGGTCATAAAATCTGCTGTCTGTTAAGACATTCTTATCGATCCATCTATAGATTGCCATGATGATAAGACCTGAAATGCATACCATGCCAACCATGTAATTTATGGTAATTCCCCAAGCATCAACTCCTGCAGCGAGACCTTTTTGCATTTTTGAGAAGTAAATAATAGCAGGACCAGAAAAGAGCATAGCTACGTTTGCTCCTAATCCAAATAGGGTATAAAACCGCTTAGATTCAGATACTTTGGTAATGTCATTAGCAAAACCCCAGAAGAGTAAGGATATGGCTACGCTACCCCATAGTTCTGCCATTACATAGAAAAGGGAAAAGGTCCAGTTTCTAAGCATGGAAATCATTCCACTAAATCCTTGAGGAAGAATTGCTTGTAGTTTATCAGCTAGATCATTAGGGTGAAAAAATTCACGATTTGGATAAAACACAAGAGCAAATAAAGCAAAATACCCAATGAAAAAAGAAATTGTTGAGTAGAAAAGCTTTTGTTTGCTAAAGATATTACTCAATTTAGAGTAAACAATCATGAAAAGAATAGCCATAGGCAGAACCGCCCATACCTTTAAAAAAGGAAGGGTTTCAGCACCAGAGCCTGGAGCTGTAACAATTAGCGCATCTTTAGTATCTCGCAAGATTGTGTAGTTGAAGTTAATAAAGAAGAATAAGAGGAACATGGGGAGTAATTTTTTTAGCTCGAAGTTATGCACGGGCCAAAGAAAGGATCTCCATTTTCCGAATTCGGTTTTTTTTGTTTCTGACATATATATTCCTTTAGACAAGATTCAAACAATTTTTTTTGTAAACTAAAAGTCGATTGCGATAGGCTTAAAGGTGGTTTAAGCAAATAAAGTTTGACGTTTCAAATCTACGTTATAACTAATAAATTATACCACAAATTTATTTCTTTTCAAGAGTAATTTACCGAATATTAAGAGTTTATTTACCAGTAAATTTTTTTTAAAAATAATTATTTGTATAAAGTATTAAGAATGAGATAAAAACACCTGCTTTTAAGTTGTTAAAAATCAACAAACAGGTGCTTTAGATGAATTACTTGTTGCCTTGCATAGCAGAGAGAATATCCATTAGTGAAGCATTGTTAGGAGGATTTTGTTGAGTATTTAGGGCCTCTACATAAGCATTCCATAAATCAGGCTCTACTCGAGAATGGCGAATAGAAGCAATTAATTCTTTTTTACAAGTTGCTAAAGACTTTTTAGGGGCTAGAATGGAAACCATTTCTTTATCTCCAGCTAAACGAGCAATATTGAGCATTCTTTCAATTTGATTACGGGTAAAAGTGAGCTGATCACGACGTTTGCGAGAGCCTCTAGCAGCGCGTTGTTTAGGAGGGACAGCAGCGGGCCTTTCTGAATTAATAATATACTTTTCGAGCATAGAACCGAGTTCATGAGGTTGGCGGGTTTTCATTTTTCTTAAAGTAAAATGATGCATATAGCCACCTGATGTCATAGGTAGATACTTACAGAGATCATTCTCTTTTCTTCCATTGACTTTTTTAATTGCTTTTGCAATAACGTCTTCAATTTCTCGTAAGTTTTTTGTTTTATGTTCGACTATATCTTCTTTATGATTCATAAGAGGCGTCCCTTTTGTTACAAATTGTTTTCTTTCGAATCTTTAGATTAAACTAAAATGTTTCTTTATTTTCAATCTTAATTTTATAGATAGCTATAATACAGTTATGAATTTATCTTTTTTAAATATTTAACGTCCTCTACACGGCTTTTAAATTTATAGAAAAGTAATTTCCTTTAATTTTATGACAAGTTTCTTTTTTTGCAATAATTATTTGTATTTTACAAGAAATCTCTAAGAAGATTTAATCTATTCAGATTTTTTTAAATTTCGCTTAGTTTTTTAAGACAAATGTTCCTGATTTTTTTTCATTCAATTTGAAAAACAAAGTCATTTATATATAAGGATATTTATTTGTTGACTTTGCTGATTTTAGTTTTACATTTGAGTTTTGAATTGAAAGGGTTTAGGATTATTCAATGCTTAGAAGTAATTACAGGTTTACTAATCTGACAATAATGGATAAAATGATTTTTTTTAAAAAGCTAGAGTTTAGTCTAAATGATTAATAAGTGGATAAGAATAATTGGATTTTTTCTTTCTGCAGGGTGTTTAACCTGTCTTTTCCTGTTGTCTTGTTGTGGCAAAACAGAGGTGTCTTCAAATGTATTTAATCAATGGATGCAATCTAGTGATAAGATTAAAGTATTATCTACTGTGGCTATGATAGATGATATTGTAAGACAAATTGGGAAAGAAAAAATTTTACACATGCCTCTTATTTCGGGTCAAATAGATCCTCATAGTTATGAAATAGTCAAAGGGGATGATGAAAAAATTAAGATGGCAATTGTTGTATTTTATAATGGCTTAGGCTTAGAGCATGGAGCTAGCTTAAGTAATCATCTATTGAATCATAAGAATGCTATTGCTTTAGGAGACATAGTGGCTCATAAGGTTCCACAAGAAATGATTTATATAGACAGAACGCTAGACCCACATATCTGGATGGATATCTCATTATGGAGCTTAATCATAGATCCCATCGTGCAAGAACTATCTAGATTGGATCCTGATTCGGCAGAATTTTACAAGAATAATGGAAAAAATCTTTTAGAAGCAATGCAAAGAATGGATAAAAAGATTTACCATGCAATCCATGAAATCCCTTCATCTCAACGTTATCTTGTTACAAGTCATGATGCATTTAATTATTTTACAAGAGCTTATTTAGCAAATCCAGATGAAGAATATTGGCAAAGCCGAGTAAATGCACCAGAGGGTTTAGCTCCAGATGGTCAATTAAGTTCAAGCGATATTCAATACATTGTAAATTTTTTATTGGAAAAACACATCCAGACCGTTTTTCCTGAGTCCAGTGTTAATCGAGATGCATTGAACAAAATTATTCATGATTGCCAGAAAAAAGGGCTCAAAGTTCATATGGCTAGATCTCCTCTTTATAGCGATTCAATGGGAGAAAAGAATAGCGGGGCTGATAATTATTTGGATATGATGTGGCATAATACAAGTGTGATTCTTTCAGAATGGAAAAAAAATTAAGGGTTTATATGCAAAATGCTATTGATATAGAAAACCTTACAGTAACTTATGGCAAAACAGCAGTCCTTTGGAATATTAGTTTAGCCATTCCAAAAGGCAAACTTGTGGGAATTATTGGGCCTAATGGAGCAGGAAAAAGCACCCTTTTAAAGGCTATGTTAGAAATGGTTGATGTGCTATCGGGTACCATTACTTTTTTAGATCAATCTTTTAAAAAATCCCGTAATAAAATTGCCTATGTGCCGCAACGCTCTTCTGTGGATTGGGATTTTCCCATTACAGCTTTTGAACTTGTTTTGATGGGTAGATATAACAAGATAGGATATTTGAAATGGCCTAAAGCAGCGGATAGAGAAGCTGCAAAAAAAGCATTAGGATTAGTAGGGATGCTTATGTTTGCAGATAGACAGATTAGTCAATTGTCTGGAGGGCAACAACAAAGACTATTTATTGCTCGAGCCCTTTTGCAAGAAGCAGAATTTTATTTAATGGATGAGCCTTTTGCAGGAGTTGATATAGCAACAGAGAAAGCTATTGTGGTTTTAATGGATAAGCTCAAGCAACAAGGAAAAACTCTACTTGTTGTGCATCATGATTTATCAACTGTAAAGACCTATTTTGATTGGGCCATTTTATTAAACACCTGTTTAATTGCAAACGGTCCTGTGGAGGAGGTCTTTTGCTCTGATATGATTATGCGTACTTTTGGAAGATCCCATGTTTTATTAGACGAAGCGGCTCATTTAACACAAAATAAGACTACAGGAGTATCGTGATTTTATCTTCTGTATGGCAATTTTTTTCTGACCCTGTTTTACAAGCACCAACAATTGCTAGCATGCTGATGTGTTTATCAAGTGCTCTTGTAGGAGTTATTGTTCTTATGCGCAAGCGCTCTTTGTTAGGAGAGGCTCTATCTCATGCAGCTTATCCAGGGGTTGTTTTATCTTTGCTCTTTCTATCTACTTTTTTCCCTGGGCAATACGATTTGGTTTCCTTAAGTGTTTTAATTGGGGGATTTATTTCTGCTTGTATAGGTTTATGGTTTCTCGAAAAGATGCAGAAATTAACTAGAGTAAAAGATGATGGAGCTCTGTGTTTTATTCTTTCTTCTTTTTTTGGAATAGGAGTTTTATTTGCAAGTCGTATGCAAACGACAAATGTCATTTACTATAAAATGGCACAAATGTTTCTCTATGGGCAAGTAGCTACTATGACTGGGTCTCATATTTGGATTTATGCAGGGTTAACTTTGCTTATTATAGCTATTATCTTGGTTTGCTATCGACCTATTATTCTTGTGTTATTTGATCGAGATTTTTCAAGGGTTTTACATACTCCTGTACGATTGATTGAAACAATATTATTTTTCCTTCTTGTCTTAGCGATTGTCATTGGAATTCGAAGTGTGGGTGTTGTTTTGATGTCCGGTATGTTAATTGCACCTTCTGTTGCTGCACGTCAATGGAGTAATCGATTAAGCAAAATATTTATTTTATCTGCTATTTTTGGAGCTGTTAGCGGGTTTTTAGGTAATTACTTATCTTTTGAAGTGCCTAAATTGTTTGGCAATCAAAGATCTTCTTTCCCAACAGGACCTATGATTCTATTAGTAGCTATATTTTTAGCTTTTTTCTCCTTACTTTTTAGCCCTAAAAGAGGTTTTATATTTCGCTTATGGCGAATTGCTAGGTTTCGATGGAATTGCATAGAAGAAAATCTGCTTAAATTGCTATGGAAACAGGCCCAAGAAGGTTTATCGAAGAAAAAGATACAAGCAAAGTCTAGCTTGTCTTATGCGCACACCATACTTCTTCTTGGGTATCTTAAACAGCAAGGATGGCTAAAGAAAACAGGTTTTAAGTATCATTTAACCATTGATGGGGTTCAAAGAGCAGCAAGGGTTATACGTTTGCATAGATTATGGGAAGCGTATCTAGTTTATTTAGGCCAGGGTATAGAGAAAGTACATCGAAGTGCGGAAGAAATGGAACATATCATCAGTCCTGAGATAGAAGCTCAGCTTACAGAACTTTTAAATGATCCTAAACAAGATCCTCATTTGCAACCCATTCCAGAAAGGGAAACAATTTTATGAATCCCTATTTTGCAAAAGATTTTTTTTCCTTTTTTGCTATATTTATACAACGATTATTTCTCTTTTTTAGAGGACAGCTATCTTTGACAGAAATAGCATCTGATGAATTGCAGATCTTTGTGTTAAGTTTAATCTCTTGTGCAAGCGCAATTGTAGGAAGCTTGCTTGTCTTAAAGAAAAGCACTATGCTAGCTAATAGTTTATCTCATACGGTTTTACTAGGGATTAGTGTCGCCTATCTAATTGTGGCCTTTTTCTCTCAACAACAACCGCAAGTTGTCATTGGAGTTTATGTTTTATTATTAGCAGCTTTTGTCACAGCTATACTTACAACTGTACTTACACAATTTCTCATTCATTCTTTAAGACTGCAAGAAGATGCAAGTATTGGACTTATATTTACTCTTTTTTTTGCTCTAGGTGTGACGATTGTAACTATGTATACAAGGAGTACACATTTAGGAATAGAAGCTGTAATGGGTAATGTAGATGCTCTTCACTTAGATGATTTAAAGCTTATTTCTTGGATTGTTTTATTGGATATATTTGTAGTGGGGATCTTTTTCAAAGAATTTAAAATGATTATTTTTGACCCTTGCTTTGCAACAGTTCTAGGGGTAAACCCTTCTCTATTTCATTATTTGTTAATGATTTTAACCGCAGCTACCGTAATTGGAGCATTTCGTGCTGTAGGGGTTTTATTGGTATTAAGCTTGCTTGTCGGTCCTGTTCTCATTGCGCGAATTTTCACAAAATGTTTAAAACCCATGATCACTTACTCGTGTATGATTGGATCTTTTTCTTCTCTGTTAAGTGTAGCTGTAGCTAGGCATTTGCTTACTGTATATGATATGCCTTTATCTACAGCTGGCCTTGTTGTGTTTCTGATCACGGTTATTTATTGTGCTTCTTTGTTGTTTATTAAAATAAAAGAATCCGTCACTCTTTCTAGAGTAGCTAAACAAAAAAATACTTAGAATTAAGATGAGTACTGTATGAAGCAAAAGAATGTAGTTATTTTAGGTAGTACCGGCTCCATTGGAACCCAAACATTAGATGTCATTGATCATCTTAAGTCTGAAGGTTTTAATCCCATTGCACTAGCTGCTCATTCTCAAATTGATCTTTTGGAGCAACAAGCACATAAATGGCAGCCGCAGATCATTGCCGTCTATGATCAGCAAAAAGCATTAGAGCTACAAAAACGCCTGCCTGATCAAAAAATTGTTACAGGTATAGAAGGTTTGAAAGAAGTAGCCTCCCTTCAAGAAGCGGATATCATTGTATCGGCTATGTCTGGAAGCGTAGGGATACAGCCTACTTTAAGTGCTCTAAAAGCGGGGAAAAATGTGGCTTTGGCTAATAAAGAAGTTCTAGTAGCTGCAGGAGAGCTTATCATGTCCACTGCGAAAGAGCATGGGGCTTCTGTGATTCCGATTGATAGTGAACATAGCGCCTTATTTCAGTGTTTAGAGGGGAAAGACCACAAGTCCGTGAGAAGAATGCTTTTAACCGCATCTGGTGGACCTTTTTTACATTATTCTCGCGATAGGCTCTCTCAAATCACGCTAAAAGAAGCCCTCATGCATCCTACTTGGCAGATGGGAGTAAAAAATACCATTGATTCCTCGACTTTAATGAATAAAGGTTTAGAATTGATCGAAGCGCATTTTTTGTTTGGTATTACATCTGAAAACATAGAGATTGTTGTTCACCCTCAAAGTGTCATTCATAGTATGGTTGAATTCATAGATGGTTCGATATTGGCTCAAATGTCTGCTCCTACTATGTTAGTTCCTATTCAATACGCACTAAGCCATCCTAAGCGTTATCCAGGCCTAATTGAGCGGTTTGATTACAAAAGTTTTTCCAAATTGGAGTTTTTACCGCCTGATCCTGGCTTTAAATGTATAAATCTTTGTTATTATGCATTAAAACAAGGAGGAACAGCTCCTTGTTATTTAAATGCTGTGAATGAAGTATTAGTAGAAAGATTTGTAAAAGGTGAAATTCTTTGGATAGATATTTCAGATAAATTAGAGAAGCTATTAATGAAGTATCAGCCAGAGAAAGAGCTAACTTTGGAAAAAATTCTAGAAACAGATAAACTTGGTCGTCTACATGCAAACTCTGTTTAAAAAGGTATAGGCATATATTATGATATCTAGCGTGATCTATTTTATTTTAGCAGCTTTTGGACTTGGTCTCATCGTGTTTATTCATGAGTTTGGTCATTATTGGATGGCTCGAAAAGAAGGAATGAAAGTAGAAGTTTTTTCTATTGGATTTGGTAGTCCCATTTGCGATTGGAAATACCAAGGTGTGAAGTGGCAGTTATGCTGGCTCCCCTTTGGAGGATACGTGCGAATTGCAGGGATGGAAAAAGAAGGTACTTTAGAGCCCTATCAAATTCCAAATGGTTTTTATGCAAAGAAACCTTGGGCACGAATTAAAGTCGCTTTTATGGGGCCTTTGATAAACGCTGTTTTTGCTTTATTCATATTTTCTATCCTATGGCTTTCTGGAGGAAGACAGGATTCTTTTTCAGATCATACGCAAATTGTAGGATGGGTTGACTCTGATTTAGAAGCTTGTTTTTCAGAAATCTATCCTGGAGATCGTATTACCCAGATTAATAATAAGCCTCTATTGCAATTTAGACAGCTCTATGCTTATGTTGCTCTAGACGAACAAGCTCCTAAGATTCAAGGAACACAAACTAATTATCTAAATCAAAAGCAGCATCCTTTTACTCTGATTTGTAATGATACAAATCAGTTAAAAGGTATAGAGAGAAGCAGATTGATTATGCAAGCTGTACAACCGGCTAACTTTTTGATCTATTCTCAAAGTATTGGTGCTGTGAATTCAAATATTCCCGCAGGATCTCCTATGGAAAATAGCGGGATCCAAAATAAAGATCGCATTGTGTGGGTAGACGGAGAGATTGTTTTCTCAAGACAACAATTAGTGTCTACAATTAATCAAAAAAAGGCTTTGCTTACAGTTAAAAGAGGCTCTGAGATTTTTCTAACGAGAGTTCCTCGTTTAAAAGTTTCAGATTTACGTATAAATACATTTCAAAAAGATGAAATTAGCGATTGGCAAAATGAAGCTAAAATAAAAGGCAAGTTAAATGACCTATATTTTATTCCTTATCAAGTTACATCTGATTGTAGGGTAGATCACTTAACTTCCTTTTTTAATAACGATTCTCAAGAACAGATGCATGAATTAAAAAAAGGATCTTTTTTAGAAGTTCCTTTAGAAGCAAATGATCAAATCATAGCTGTTGATGGGATAAGAATTCATTCAGGATATGAATTGCTAAATCAATTACAAACGCATTTAGTGCAAATGGTTGTCTCTCGGGATAGTCAAGCACTTGAGGCCCTTTCTTGGAAAACAGCCGATAAAGCATTTATTGATCAACTAGATTGGCGTGGGCTTGGGAAAATTGTTCATTCCATTGGAACAGATGAGTTAATAAAAACATCTGGTAATTTACATTTACTCAAACCAGTACAACCTAAGCCATTTAATCAGCTACCTTTACCAGAATCCATTAAGATGTTTCATACGTATCAATTGCAAGAACAACGTAAAATGATCGATGCCATTGAAGACCCTAAAATCAAAGATCAAGCCTTAAAAACATGGCAAGATCAACAAAAAGAGCTTAGATTAGGCGTAAGTTTAGCTGATTGTAAAGTAAACTATAACCCTTCTCCTTTAGTGCTCTTTTCAAGCGCTTTTCAAGAAATGGGTAAAACAATCATGGCTCTGGTAACTGGGATTTTAACCCCAAAGGCTTTAACAGGTCCGATTGGGATCGTGGAAATTATGCATACAAGCTGGGTTGAAGGAAGCAAAGAAGCTCTTTTCTGGCTGGGAATGATTAGTTTGAATTTAGGTGTTTTAAACCTACTTCCTATTCCAGTATTAGATGGAGGTCATATCTGTTTTTCTGTTTGGGAGTGGATTACTAAAAAGCCCATCAAAGCAAAAACCATGCAGAAGCTGGTTATTCCCTTTGTTGTATTTTTAGTTACTCTCTTTATTTATCTTACCTATCAAGACCTATCTCGGATCATAAAAAGGTTCTTTTAGATTAGGGACACGTTTTTAGTGTCCCTTATAATCACTTATAAATATTTAATAGGATCCACTTTGTACCTCTTTAGAAGATAAAGGTAAAATCATTCGATCACCCCATAGTGGGATAGTAAAAGGTAGGTTTGGGTTTATCATGTATATATAGTCTTCATGATATAAAGGAATAACCGGCATCTCGTTCAAGAAGATTTTTTCCGCTTTTTCTAAAGTTTGAAATCTTGCATCTGCTTGCTCGTAAAAGGATCTTTCTAATAGTTGAATATACTCTTCATTTTCCCAATTTGAGAAATTTTTTGCGAATGATTTATATTTAAATCTTTCTAAAATACTCATGGGATCAAAATACATTGCGCTCCAGAATACGTAAGACATGAAGTAATCACCTGTAGTTAACTTATTTAATGCAATTTTATAATCTAAGCGTTCTATCTTAATTAAAACACCTAAAGCATTTAACCATTGTTTCTGGATAACTTGCATTACTTGACCTGTAATAGAAGAGCGGGGATAGTAGTATAGAGCAACAGGATGAAAAGCTTCTTTGGTGATCCCTAACTCAGCCATCCCTTCTTCTAATAACGTCTTTGCTTGGGCTATATCATTGTCTTGGAAAAAAAATCGATTGCGATTTTCTTTTAATACAGGAGGAATCATATTTGTAGCACTTATGCTTGCCTGATAGGCTTCATTAATGCGTTCTGTTTTAATGTGTTTTTTACATCCATTTCCAGACAATCCAATTAATTCCTCACGATTAATTGCAAGGCCAAAAGCCCTACGGATTTTAGGATGATTAAAAGGAGCTTTGTCTGTATTAAAAGCAATGATCATGGAAGAAGTTCTTGGTGCACGGTGAATTGCCCATTTTTTTTCCAAAGCAGGAATCGCTTCTAAAGGAATGGAAGTTAAACAATCTCCAATCATATCAACTAAACCCTTTTCAAACATCTCTAATGTTATATCATCTTTTTGAACGACATTAAAAATAATTTTACTAGTATGTACATCTTCTGTTTTTCGATAGTTAGGATTATACTTGGCAATAATTTGATTTTCATGGTCCCATTTCTCTAATAGAAAAGGACCATTACATAAAAAGTTTGGACCTGCATCGTACATCCAATTAGGATTTCTTCGATCATTCTCAATATTTACAGGAGAAAATACACAAAAGGCAAGTAGCTTAAGAAGATAAGGAGTGGGTTTTTCTAAAGTGATTACAAGAGTTTTTGCATCTATTGCTTTGATCCCGACCTCACTAAGGGAAACAAGTCCTTTTTTAGCTGCATCTGCATTTTTTATAGGGGAAAACAATTGTGCATTCATAGACGGAAAGTCGGGCTTAAGAATATCTTTCCAAGACTGCTCAAAATCGTAGGCTGTAACTGGGGTATTATTAGACCAAACAGTATCTCTTAAGTGAAAAGTATAGATGAGATTATCCTCTGATACATCATATGATTTTGCTTGAGCAAGCTTAATAGAACGATCTGGATAGAGTTTTACAAGCCCTTCGAAAAATAGAAAATGCATCTGTGAAGAATAGTGTTCACCCCCTTTACGTGGGTCCATGGTTTTGGGTTCTTCTTTGATATTTAGATGTAGAACGTGCGCTGTTTTACAAGGTGGCTGGGGCTTAGTAAATAAAAAAAGAAGTAAAGAAAAAACAGTCAGTATAAGAAGAAAGATCTTTTTTTTCATAGGAGATACCCTTAAATTAAAATAATAAAGGAAGATATTCTCTGTAAGATTATATGTAAACCTATGAATAGGTAATGGATTTTTTGTGCAGAGTATTGCAACAGCTTAAAATTCTTTTGATGACATTCAAAGAATGAAATTTCATATCTAGATCAGGATTGTATTCTACTAATTCAAAAGCAAGAGGGGGTGTTTCTTGAAATAAGACAAAACACTTTAAGAATTCTTCAAGATTAAGTCCAAAAGGAACAGGGGTCCCAACTGCATCTGCAAAGCTGGGATCGAGGCTATCAAGGTCAAAAGAAATGCCATATCCAATAGAGGAGGCTGTGACGTGGTTAATGGCTTCTTTTAGTACCTCTTGTAATCCTCTTTGTTTAATATTCTCCATAAAATAAATATTTACGCCTAGTTGTTTTAAAAATTCTGCTTCTTCCTTTTCATAGCTTCTGGTTCCAACTAGTGCGATATTTTGAGGTTTTAATTTAGGAGTCGAAGAAAGAATATTGACTAAATGCTTGTTTCCAAAGCCAAGAAGAACTGCTAAAGGCATGCCATGAATATTCCCACTTTTTGAAGTAGAGGATCTATGTGCATCCATATGAGCATCAATCCATAAAAGGCCAATGTCTCCTTGTTGACGATAGTTCTCTGCTACTCCAGACCACGTTCCTATAGCGCATGAATGATCACCACCTAAAGTAACAAAAAACTCTTCTCTTTTAGCAAAAGCAAAAATAGCTTTTGCTAGCTCCCTATTGAAATGTGCAATACTTTCATAATGATTACGTTCATGAAAAAAAGGCTGGATTTCCTGAAACAGTTTTAATTTTAATGCATTTTTTAAAAAAAAAGGTGCTTTTTCACTGCCTGATTGGTTCCCTCCTAACCCAGAAGATGCTCCAATAAAAAATAAATTGTCATACATTAAGTCTGCCAGATTTTTTTATAATATAAGTTTAGATAAATATTTTTTATTTAAAAATCAACTGCATAAAAAAATAAAGCTATAGTTTAATAAGATGCTCTGTTTTAGCTTATAAAAATAGCTATTTGATAGTTTAAGAAAGTTATAAAAAACTCTGAGCTTACTTGGTGCAGCTCAGAGTATGCTTTTTAAGCAGGGTTACTTTTTATCCTCATCATCGAGAATTTCTACTTCTGCTTCTTCTATATTTTCTTTCTTGTCTTTTGGTGGTTGGGCACCTGATGCTGGTTGTCCGCTCTGCATCGCTTCCCCAATTTTTTGCATATGGGTATTTAGCTCTGTATGGGCAGATTTAATAGCAGGAATATCTTTATCTTCCAATGCTTTTTTTACAGCGTCTATTCTGTTTTGAACTTCTTGAACAAGCTCCTGAGGAATGCGATCTTTATGCTCATCCAAAGTTTTTTGTGCTCGGAAAGCCAAAGCTTCAGCTTCATTCTTTAGCTCCACCTCTTCTTTATTTTTTTTGTCTTCTTCTGCGTGATCTTCTGCATCTTTTAATGCGCGCTTAATTTCATCTTCAGATAGACCAGATTTTGCTTCGATACGAATTTTTTGTTCCTTGCCGCTTTTTGCATCTTTTGCTGATACATGTAAGATACCATTGGCATCGATATCAAAGGCTACCTCGATTTGTGGAAGGCCACGAGGGGCAGGAGGGATATCTGTAAGATCAAAACGACCAATTTCCTTATTGTCTTTGGCCATTTTACGTTCTCCTTGCAAAACGACAATAGTAACAGCGGGTTGATTATCAGCTGCAGTAGAAAAAGTCTGTGTTTTCCTAGTAGGAATCGTTGTATTTCGTTCTACAATAGGGGTTAGGACTCCTCCTAACGTTTCAATCCCTAGGGTCAATGGGTTTACATCGAGCAATAAGACATCTTTGACATCTCCTGTCAACACAGCGCCTTGGATGGCAGCTCCAATTGCGACAACTTCATCGGGATTGACCCCTTTATGAGGTTCTTTTCCAAATATTTCTTTCACTTTTTTCTCAACAGCTGGCATACGAGACATTCCACCGACCAGAATTACCTCATTAATTTGCTCTTTGGTTAATTTCGCATCTTCAAGAGCTTTTTCGCAGGGTTTAACCAAACGTTCAATTAAATCATGGACCAAGGATTCTAATTTGGCGCGGGTCAATGTTAATGCGAGATGTTTAGGGCCTGATGATGTATCCATAGTAATAAAAGGCTGGTTGATTTCGGTAGTCTGTGTACCAGATAGTTCGATTTTAGCTTTTTCTGCAGCATCGCGCAAACGCTGTAGAGCCATGCTATCGCTACTTAAATCAATACCGGTTTCTTTTTTAAATTCTCCAAGTATCCAATGTAGAATAGCATTATCAAAATCATCTCCGCCTAGATGGGTATCTCCATTTGTTGCTAACACTTCAAAAACACCACTGTGAATTTCTAGTATAGAAACATCGAATGTACCTCCACCTAAGTCAAAAACTGCTACTTTCTCTTCTTTTTTTTCTAACCCGTAAGCTAAAGCAGCAGCAGTTGGCTCTGGAATAATTCTTAAAACGTTTAAACCAGCAATTTTTCCCGCATCTTTTGTCGATTGCCTTTGAGAATCATCAAAATAAGCAGGGACTGTTACAACAGCTTCAGTGACTGGACGTCCTAAATAGGATTCTGCTGTTTCTTTCATTTTCATTAAAATCTGAGCCCCAACTTCTTCTGGGGTAATCAGTTTACCAGCTACATTAAATACCGCATCTTTATTTGCATTTTCAGTTACTGGATAAGGTACGGTTTCAATTTCAGATTTTACTTCTTTAAATTTGCGTCCAATAAAACGCTTGGAAGAAGAAATAGTAGACTTAGCATTAGTAATGGCTTGTCTTTTTGCAGGAACTCCTACTAAGCGTTCATTATCTTTATAAGCAACGATTGATGGAGTTGTACGACCTCCTTCTGCATTGGGAATGACTGTTACTTTGCCATTCTCCATGACAGCAACACAGGAGTTAGTAGTTCCTAGGTCAATACCAATAACAACTTGTTTTTTATTAGAATTGGATTGTGCCATAATATATCTCCTTTTATTTTTTTTATGTATCTTGTTCTGGTAAAGAAGGTTTTTCTAAATCGGCTGTTTCCTTCTTTTTTGATTCTGGAAAAACAGCAACTTTTACATGTGCTGGACGTATAGTACGGCTGCTGCTTTTATATCCTTTAATAAATTCTTGCAGGATAGTCCCTTCCGGAGTTTCTTCTGTCTCTTTTGTCTCAATTGCATAATGCAAGTTAGGATCAAACATATTGCCATCAGAGCTAAAAGCGATGATTCCATGCTTTTCTAATACGTCTTTGCATTGCTGTGCAATCATTTGAAACCCTTGTGCCCAATTAAGTACTTCCTTGGACATATGCTTGGTGCTGTTTAAAGCCTTTTCTAAATTATCAATGGGATTTAAGAAATCTTCTAGGGCATTTTCAATAGCAAAACGTATAGCTTCTTGTTTTTCTTTTTGCATTCTTTTGCGTGTATTGTCCATTTCAGCCAATAAGCGCAAGTATTTATCTTTGTATTCTTCCAGTTCTTGCTCTGCTTTTTGCTGATGAGTCTTTACTTCATCTACTTCATGGGCATCTGGTATTTTATTTTGTTCTTGAGTCATCTATTTCTCCTTTCTGATAAAGCGATTTGTTTTCCAATAGCAAGTATGAACTCTTTTCTAAGATAAGTGGGTTTTCTTTAGATTCGAGATGGGAATGTTTAGGTTGTCTAAAAGAAATTTTGTATTTGTACATACTGCTTGTCAGCGAGTCTGAGATAATATTTGCAGCTATTTCTAAGAGGCCAAAAAGTTCTCGATAAGGTATCCGATTTGGTCCTAATAAACCAAAGGCTCCGCAGATTGTATGGTGGATATGGTAGGGGACTGCTAATACGGAGCAAGAGGTAGCTTCTGGAGCAAAGGTATGTAAATCATCTCCAATCCAGGAATGCAACTTGCCGATTTGGCAACTCTTATTGAGCAGAGCACGCAATTCTTGCTTATTTTCAAATAAAGATAATCCGCTTGCTAAGACAGAAGCATCATTAAAATCAGGGTAAGCTAGTAATTTAGAAAAGCCTGCTTGAAATAAATCTTCTACGCTGAAATTAGTATAAGAGACAATGTGTCTTAAGATGGCTTCCTTGTATAATTTGGCAGCAAGGGATTCTTCTTCTTGACTTAGCAGAGGCTTATCTAGCTTATTAAGTCGCCAGTTAAAATAGCTTTCTAGTTTTCGCAGTAATAAATGAGAAATTTTTTTGTCAATATATAAGACTTCGTTGTGAATGAGACCAAAATCGCTTATCAGTACGCAAAGCAAGCGGCTTTGATCAATGCTTACTAGTTTAATGTCTAAGATAAAATCTTGATCAAAACGGGGAGCGGAAAGGAAGACAGCACAGTTGGTTAATTCGCTTAAAGACTCAGTAACTTGATTTAAATAGACAACGAGTTCTCTTGTTTGCTTTTGGAATAGACGAGTTGCATTCTTCTTGTCTTGTTCGGATAAACGTGGCTTATTTATATGTGCTTCCGCATAAATTTTGAAAGCCAATGAAGTAGGAATACGCCCCCCAGAAGAGTGTTGCTGTTTGAGATAGCCTTCTTCTTCTAATTTCATGAAATAATTACGGATAGTTGCTGGGCTTAAAGCTTCAAACCCTTGTTCTCTAAGAGTATGAGATCCAATGGGTTTACCTGTTTTGAGATATAGATCAATCAATCCAAATAGGATTAAGCGCTCTCTTTGGCTTTTAGCTGGTTTTTTAGGTGTTAGTGGCTTCATGTGAAAAAATCTTAAAAACTTATAAAGCCAGTATAGCTGAAAAAGAGCAGGGAAATCAATAAAAATCAGCAGTCTTAAGGTTAGACTGCTAATTTTTTAACTTAAGTTATTGATAATAAGAAATTTATTAATCTAATGCGTTAATGATTTTTGGGTCGGTAATAATCAGGGGAAGAATATCGACTAGACTAGGAGACCAATCTAACCCCCGGGTGTATACGATTCGAGAGGCAATTTGACAGGCAATAATCGCTTTTTTATGCATATCTGGAACCTCTATTAAAACTCTATTTTGGTATTGATTTCGTAAAAGGGGAGGGCAATAGTTCAGTAAACATCGAACAAAAGGATCTGTGGGATCATTAGATAAAATCATAAACTGAAAATATTGCATTAATTGATCTTTATACTGGTTAATTCTTTCTGAGATCCATTCTGAAATATCGGTTAAAAATCCTTGAGTATTGCGATGAGTAGTTAATAAAAGGGTAGCCTCTTCTCGAGCTTTTATGCTTACCAATTTTAAAGTTTCATTTATAATTTGTTGTTTTTCTTTGACAAACTCCTCTTGAGATAAGACTAAAGAAGTAAGTACTTCAAAAGAGGAGCAGGTAACACCTCCTTTATTAGAAGAACTATCCTTGATGATAAGCACTCCTAATTTTTCTAAAGAGCGTCTAGCCCAGGGAGTAAGATAGAGGTTAGCTCCTTCAATAATGGCTTGTGCAGTGGGTTTCCCTACCTCATCTAGGAAATCTTTTATATTGTTTTCGTTTAAGGTGCGAGGTCTTCCTCCTGCTGGAATAAAAATATTTGCTTTCACCTGGTGTACATTGTGTCTAAGGAGGTGGTTCATTTCATTTCCAGATAACCAATCTTCTATTAACTGCCCATTTTTTTTTCTCCAACATAGAGTTTTTTGCGCATAAGCCGTTTCTTCTCTTTTTGTGTATAAATCTAATAAAAACCCTTCATCATTGAGCTCAGATGGAGGATAGAAGCGTAAAGGTTTTTTTTCCTTAAATAAACGAGCCATTATCTCTAAATTCAAGCCGGCTGGATCAAAAATAGTACCTGAGATATCGATTGTTGCAAGCAGCTTAGCTGTATTAGAGTAAAATCGATATAAGTTATAGATTTGATTGCCTGCTACATCGCCATCGGGTCCTCCTGACATTTTTACAGTAAAACAATCTTTATTAGGATTAATGCCCAGAAATTTTAACATCTCTTCCATGTATACATTAACACCCAAAGAAGTAACTCCATATTCTTTATGGTTGATCCCCGCGCCAGGCTTACTAGAGATAAAAGCTCCTCCTGGTTTATAGTGATAATATTGACTATATGAGGCAATCCAATCGATCATTTCATTGTGCATATTTTCATCAGGGCCTAAATAGATGTACTCAGGTTTTTTCCAATAATCGATAATCCGCTTTGCCCGAAGTTTTCCATCGGGATCACAATTTAAAATAGTTAAAAAACTTTCGATATAAGATCGTTGTGTTTGATAGAGATATTCTAGCTTTTGTTCTCGGTGATAGATCATAAGATGTTGCTTGATTTCCTCTTGGGGAAGTCCTTCATCTTCTAACTCTCTTTGATAGATTTCTTCTTCAGAGTATAGCCTTTCATAGGGCTCTAAGAAAATGACTCCCTTAGCGCCTCCTTCTGGAATATCTTTATTTTTTTTATTTTGGGTGTATGCCAAATTATAGCATTCAGCAAAAATATAGTTTCTCTCTACAAGCATCTGTTCCATTTTTTCAGGAAATACAGTACGTAGGCCTCCTCTAGATAAATCACGAAAGCGAATATGAAAACCGATAAAGTATAGTCCCTTCATAAAAAAAACCGCATAGGGCAGTTCAGGGAACTTATCTTTTCTCTCATAGCAGACATTGTTAAGATATTCGGGATCTAAACGAAAGCAAAAAGCAGTTTTGTTATTACGATAGACATTTGTCTTTAGTGTATAATCCACTAAGTTCATCGCTTGCTTAAGAATATTTTTGCGTCTGGTATCATTGATTTGATGTCCGGTATCTAGATGATCTACTAGATCCATAAATTCTCGACGTATATTTTGATAAGCTTCTAAATTGACTCTTTCTGGGTTGAATTTGGATTCAAACGCTTGAATTACCTTTACAATTAATTCTGGATGCCTGCAGATGCCTTCTTCAATGTGGCCAAAAGAATAGATATTCATATCAGCGTGAACTAACGTTTGGTGAATAAAATAGATGATTGCTTTTACAAGATTTCCTTGATTGCCGGTTAAAAGCCCTTGATCGACAAAAAGCTCTTCAATAATTTCTAAACCTTCAAAATATTTTAGCGTTACAAGTTCTCGTAAAAAGTCAGCAATATTAGTTTCTTCCCAAGCAGCCTTCCCTTGAATTCCATGCAGGCCTAGCGACATAATGAGGATATTTTGTCTACTATATGCATCAACATAAGTAGCATTTGCCCTTTTCATCACCAGACCATGTCGATGAATCATACGTGCCATGCGGTATAAAAAGCTGTATTTTGGGACATTGCGCCAAGCAAATACAATTTGCAAAGAAGGAGTGTCTTTTTTCTCTTTCCAGTTTTCATTATAACGTACTTCATACTGACAATTATCTCGGGATTTAGCGCGAAAAAACATATCTAAAGCTAGAGTCAATCTCTCTTGTGGTAGAGAGCGTAAAAAATAGGAATTTAATTCTGTAATTAACTTGTGTAAATCAGGATCTGTTACCTGCGGATTACGCTCTTGAATTTTTTTTAAAATTTCTTTTTCCTTTTCTAGAGAAATCACATCCTCTGATTCTTTTTCCTGTATTTCTTTAAAGACAATCATAGAAATACGCAGTAATTTTTTTACCTTAGGAAAAGGAGGAGGAGCATTAGAGGTAAAGGATCGATAGTTTTTAATACCAAACATTTTATAATGTTTTAAAACTTTCAAATCAGCATCTGGGCTATCTAAACAAAGAGTAAATCCAAGGTTTTTTAAATGAATATGAGAAAAAAAATCATTTAGATTAAAGCTCATCAAATTATGAACGATTAACATTAAACTCTCTTCGTCCATCTCTTCAAAAAAACTAACAGGCATATGCTGCTCAACCCATTGATAGCACTCTTCAAATTTTTTACGTTCTTTTTCAATACCGTATTCTAGCATTTCTTTAGGAAATTTGGATTGTGAGTCCATCTCTGTTGATTCCTCCGTTATCTTTTCTTATGAATAGCATGTAGAAGAAAAAAATCAATCTATTAAATATAAAAGAACGAATATTATTTGATTTTTACTAACTATCGATAGAATCTAAAAAAAATACTAATATTTTTATAAAATAAATAAACAATGAAAAACAGGACTAGACAACCGTTGAATTAAATTTTTATATTCTTAAAATATTTTTTTTGTTAATTTCTCCTACTTAACGATGTCAAAAATCGCTTAAAGAGATTGTTTTAGATTTTGAATTCTTATGAACAAACTGTAAGTAAAATAAAGATAAACCCTGCAATCAAAAAGGAGCTTTATGGCCATACCACCAATTAAGTCAGAACCAGTTGTCTACAAACCAAACTCATTACCTCCTACTTCATCTACCTCTGCTAAAACGCAAAGTATATCTATAGAAAAGCCAGGTTCACCTTCTTCTTCTCATGTGATAACGGTCATACACCCTTCACAAGATCTGAGATTCCTAGATCCTTTGCTTGAGGAAGATTCCTTAGCTCATACTAATTCGGAAGTAGTTTTAAACGAGGAAAAACCACTTTCAGAAATTTCAGTAGATAAAACGCAAAGTATTTTTGAGCGCTTTTGTTGCTTCTGTAGAAAATAAGAAAAATTTAACCATTAGGAGAGTTTTATCAATGACGCCACTTTTTCCGCCTGTTGTAAGGTTCCCATCTGAGGTAAGTAGCTCACATCGGCTGCCATCTAAAACGATTGCAAATCAAAGGCTGCCAACCATTGTCGAAGAAAGTCCGTTAGTTTCAAAGGGGAAAAAGGGGAATATATCAGAAGTATTCTTTAGCTGTTTCCTTACTGTAAAAAATTACAGAACTAAGCTTCAAGTTGGGGGAAATATACCTATAGAAAATGTAATGGAGTTGCGATTTATCTTACCGAAAACTGAGGTAGAAGGAATTCTTGATCATAATAAAGCACTAAGAGTAGGAATAGGTAATATTTATCTCAATATGACAGAGGGAAGAAAACTACTGAATTTGTTCTATAAAGATCGAGTAGAGCAAGTATGGAATACTTTTATAGCCCTGCCAAATAAAACAACAATGATATTTCAAGGTAGGAAAAACATACAAGTGGACTTCATTATTTCTCATAATGAAGAAGAAATAACTCCTGCTTGTCATGAAATCTTAAGAGTAAGAAGAGAGACCATTTCTCTTGAAATTAGCGAGGTAGAAAAGCTATGGAATTTGTTCTCTAAAGATCAAGTAATAAGCAATATATTGAATGATCCAATAACTATACCAGATGGAACATTAATGAGAGTGCAAAATAAACAGAACAATGATTTTGCAGCTGCAATAGAACCATTGACTTGTAGAACCTCTAATCTTTTTACAAGGGTTTCCCCTTGGGGAAAATAAGGGGAGAATTTATTGTTTAAGGAGTCTTAAGCTATTTAAGCCTACAAGAACGGTGCCTCCTTCGTGGAAAATAACTGCAAGCCAAAGTGGAACTAAACCTAAAAGGGCAGGGAGAGTTACTAATAGGATGACAGCGAGAGCTAGAGTGACGTTTTGTTTGACAATAGCAATTGTTCTGTGGGCTTTTTGAATCATCCAATCAAGTAAAGAAAGATCATCGTTGAGAAAAACAATATCGGAGGCTTCGATTGCTGTAGCACTTCCTATTGTTCCCATAGAAATACCCACAGTAGCTCTTGTTAGAGCAGGAGCGTCATTTATTCCATCACCAACCATAATAAGACCTTGCTTAGTGGAAAGCTCTGCTACTTTAGCTAATTTATCTTCGGGTTTTAAATCCGCGTAGATCGTAGAAATGCCGGTTTGTTCAGCTATATCTTTTGCAATTTCTAACTTATCACCTGTAAGCATAATGGGGTGAAGATTTTGATTTTTTAACCGGTCTATTAAAGGTTTTGATTGGGTTCGTAGAGTATCAGTAAAATGCAAGAGAAATAGAGTATTTTCTAATAAAAGATAGCTGTTTAGTGTTCCTTTTTGAAAGATTTTAGGAAAAAAGGTTTTAGGTAAATATGGTAAAATAAATGTTAAATTACCTATGTAGACAGGGATTTTGCGCTTTTGTAAAAAAACAAAGCCTTGTAAGCCAGACCCTGGGATAGACACAAAATCTAGGATTTCTAAAGGCTTAATTTGTTTTTCTTTTGCATAAGAAATAATAGCGTCTGCAATGGGATGCACAGAGGATAATTCTAACCCATAAGCTGCTTGCAGGCCTTCTTCTAGAGAGTATATAGCTTGTTTTGGATAGATTATTTCTAATTTTGTGCAATGAAGATTTCCCGTTGTTAGCGTTCCTGTTTTATCAAACGCTACAGCATGACATAAGGTAAGAGCATCTAAAATAACCCCTCCTTTAAGCAAGATCCCTTTGCGAGCGCAGCTACTGATTGCACTTAAATAAGCCGTTGGAGTTGCTATGATTAATGCGCAAGGAGAAGCTGCAATTAAGAAAGATAGTGCGCGGTAGATTCCTCCTTCAGCTCCTAAATAAGGGATAGAAAAAATCCAAGGTAGTGTGATTGCAAAAATTAAAAAAAGTGAGATGATGCTCATTGCATACCACTTGCCAAAACGATCTAAAAAGCTTTGTAGGCGGGGTTTTGCTTCCTGAGCTTGAGTAATAAGTTCAATGATCCGATTTAATGTAGAGTCACTACTTGTCCGAGTAACCTTTACGGTAATAGAGCCATCAAGATTATAAGCACCTGCTTGTACTTCATCCCCTTTCTTTTTACTAACCGGACGACTTTCTCCTGTTAAATGACTTAAATTTACAAAAGAGCTGCCCTTAATAACAACGGAGTCAAGCGGAACAATTTCGCCTGCTTTGATCAACAAGATAGTTTTAAGAGGGATATCTTTTACAGATTTCTCATAAATGGTTCCATCTTCCGCTATTACATAAGCAAACCTAGGAGCTATTTGATGCAGGCTAACCAGAGCGTTTTTTGTTTTTTCTGTAACCAAAGTTTCCATAGCGCCGGACAACTCAAATAAAACAAGCAATAAAGCCCCTTCCATACCACTTCCTATTAACACCGATAAAAGAGCCGCTAAAGTCATTAGCACATCAATATTAATTTCGAGATTTTTTATATCTCCTAAGGCTCCAATTAAGGCAGGGGTTCCTGAAAAAAAATAGACAAATAACAGACAGAGATTAGAAAAAGCAGGATTAAAAAAGGAAAAAATAAAAGCAGAAAGTAACAACATCCCAGATATAAAGGCTGTTTTTAAAGAGAGGTATTTACTCCATTTACGCGAAGAAGGAGTTAGAAAGGGACTGATACTCTCTTCTTTTCCTGAGGCAAAAAATTCATCGAAAAGATAAGGACTGTTTGACATTTCAGATGCCTTTGATTAACTGTTGAGCAAATATAACAGCGCCACCAACAAGAACCAATACGGCGCAGTTCCATACAACTCTTTGCAAAGATGGGCTATTTTCCAGACGAGCAGAAATTACAGTGGAGAAAACCGTTATTAAAAAAACTACTAGAGGCAGCCCAAATGAATAAGATAGAATATAACCTATTAAACATAAGGCAGTGCTTATTAAAGATCCTAATAAGGTAAACAGGCTTTGCTTAAGAGGATGTTCGTATTGTTCTAAAGAGAGACCTAATTCTTCTTCTAACATAATTTGTAAAAGACGATTATCATCAGCCATTAGACAGTCGATTACTTCTTCAAGCAATTTACCAGAAAAGCCTTTTGCTTCATAGATTTCAGAAAGCTCTTCTTTCTCTTGATGTCTATGGTGTTCAATTTCAAAGCGTTCTTCTTCAATAACTCGATGTAATCTTTCCATTTGCGACCAGCCATTTAAAGCGCTACGCGCTGCTATAAATAAAATCAGACCAAAAGAGAATAATCCGAGTATTTGCAAAGATAGTTGAATGAGCCATCCAGTCAAAAGTATTATTGCAAGTAATTTCATGCTTTCTGTTGCGGCAATTATATGAGAGGGAGCTTCTAACCCATGTATTTCAGCTTTGAGAAGGGCACCTTTTTTACGCGCTTCTTTTAGATGTTCTGGGACTGACTTTCCCTTAAAATGTTTAGGCATAAGTTTACTATCCCTCTTGAACTAAATAGCTAAGCAAGTGCAACAGATCGAGGTAATCTTGACAAGCAATTAATTCTCGAGTTGAATGCATAGAAAGTTGAGGGCATCCAATATCAATTGTATTCATTCCTAGATTAGCAGAGATGATAGGGCCAATGGTTCTTCCGCAAGGAAGATCAGATCTAGATACAAAAGATTGGTAGTTAAGATTTAATTTATGGCAAGCATGTATAATAGGAGCTACAGAAATTGCATGAGAAGCATATTTCTGATTTGCATTGTATTTAATCACAATCCCTTTATTTAAAAGAGGCTGGTGTTGAGGATCGTGTTTCTCTATATAATTTGGATTTAGTGCATGAGCCATATCAATGGAAAGACAAAGAGAATTGTTTTTCATACGTATTAAATCTTCTATATCTAATCCAAGATGGTAAGAAATGCGTTGTAATAGATCTTGTAGGAAGGAAGAACCAGCTCCTTCTAAACTATGAGATCCCACTTCTTCATGATCCAAAAAAAGCGCCATTTGTAGTTGATAAGAGCTTGGATTTTTACAAGAGACTAAAGCAGCTAAAGAAGCATGAGCGCTAAACAAGTTATCTATTCGATAAGAGGCGAGCATTTCATTATTTAATCCTATGAAACGAGCAGGTTCTTGTGGTACTAGAAAAAGATCAAAGGAAAGCAACTTTTGAAAAGAGAGCTGACGCTTCAATAACTTTTCTAAGATATTTTTTTCTTGGGTAGATACACTGACAAGAGGACATAAGTGTTCTTGTTTATTTAAAATCACTCCTTTTTCATTGACTTCGCTATCTAAATGGATGGCAAGCTGTGGAATGATAAAAGTAGCATCATCTAAAATAACCAAGTGCTCTTCTGGTTGTTGATCCTTATTTAAAATGATCACTCTTCCTGCTAAAACTAGATCGCGGTTTAACCAGGAAGAAAGTAGAGGACTACCATATACTTCAACACCAAATGAAGTCATATTTTGCAAAAGATAGCTAGGAAGGGGTTTGAGTTTAAGGGCACAGCTATCTGTATGAGAGGCAAGAATAAGAGCTTGTTTAGGAGATTTTTTAGGCAGGGAAAAAGCACACAAACTTCCTCCTCTTATTGTAAAATATTTACCACCTGGTTTTAATTTCCATTTATCGATGTCTTCTAAAGGCAGGAAATTATGAATGGCTAAACGATTGCCTATTTCTTGAACAGCGTGCCAAGAAGTAGGTGCTGTTTCTAAAAAAACTTTTAAGTCAGCTAAAATGTGTGTCATAGATTTTTTTTGTTATTTCTGCAGTACATATATTCTAAACCAATATCACATGAGATGAGATGAGAGCCATAATAATATGTCTTTTAAAAATAGAGAAAGCTAGAGTCTTTCGAACTGCTATATTCAAGAGCATTAGAAAAAAGATATTAAAGATATCCTAAAGGCTCACCATCGATAGGAATGAGATAAGAGGTTATGCGATAGGATCGAATCTATTTTTATTATTAGATGATGGATGGGCATATGCACAATTAGCGAATGCCCTCAGGCTCCAATAAAGCGTAAGCAGAAGGCCTAACTAGAAGGAGGAAAAAAAGCCTTAGCCCAACCTAAATTAGTCAGGAAAGGCCAGTAAGCTTAGTTAAGAATAGCTAGGCCAGATCAAGACTTATGAAAGCAAAACGATTACAAATTCTGCAGAACAAGTTGTAAACTTCATAAAAAAGCATTTTTCTGTTCAATGTCAGCAGTAGACTCCTTATTACACCATTTAAATTTTGGGTAGTCCTAAACAGGTAGTGATTATTTAAGTTTTAATTTTATGGATAAAGAATGTATTATGCTCTAAAATCATGGGAGCCATAAATGAATATCTCTTGTCCTAACTGTTGTTCACATACCGTAAGAAAAAATGGTTCTATTCACACAGGGAAACAAAAATATCAATGTGTTT
>JAUPVT010000039.1 GCA_030916885.1 Chlamydiota bacterium | reverse complement strand
ATTGAGATCCGTATTAATGCTAATGCCGGCATCAGAAGCAAAACATAAATCATCTGCTAATAAATCATTAAAAGCATATAACCATAGCTCAGCTAGTACTCCAGATTTTGGGGTTTGATCCAAAAACGGGGATTTGAATTGAAAAGCTAATCCATTAGCAGAAGAATGTGTTCTTTTAAAATACACCATAGCACTCTCATCTTGACAGATAAGAATGGGGTTGCCTTGTACATCTTGTAAATAGGGATTAGCTTCTGGCAATGTGATCTCAGGATGAAGTGATACATCTTTATATTCTTGCAAGCGTTTGGGATCAATAGGTAAAAGCGTGTATTCTACTTGCATCCATTGCTCTTTTCGATCGAGAATAACTCCCATTTCATTAGGATCTGCCATTAGAGAATAGATACAATCGAATGGATTTAAAGCAGAGAGAAAGTCTTTGCTAAACCTTTCTGTATTAAATAAAGAAGGAACCCTGGTTTTAGTTGGATAAGTGGACAAGTCTTCATAAATGATATCGGAAGCTAATTCTATAACTTTTTCAAAAACATTATCCATTGACTCATAAGCTAATTTTTGAGCACATATAGTTTTAAACTCTTTAAACAGATCATCAAGTGACTCTGCTTTTAAGCGTTCAAGCGCTGAAAATATATAGGATATAACGGTATCGGTTTGCGTAAGACCTGAATCGGTTAAGAATACATCAATGAAAAAAAGAGAGTGATCTTTACTTAAGCAATGGCAATCAACACTAAGATTTTTAGCAAAATTTTCTTTTTTTAGCTTAGCTAGTAAACTCCCCTTTACCTGTTTATTCAAAATATAAGCGATAAATTCTGGAAACTTTTCATCTAAACTACTAGAAAATGCATTTGGAACTTCCCAATATAAAGTAAGAGTTTTTAGATCTTTGATCGGTTTGATAAAAACCATGCTTCCTTTTTGCTGATCAGATAATAAAGAAGCCTGAGGTGGCTTTTTTTGAACAGTTATGCTAGGAATAAAAGAAAACTTTGCAACTACCAAATTTCTCATTTCAGCAATAGGCAAAGAAGAGATCATCACTAAATGCATACGGTTTGCACTATAATGTGTTCGATACCAATCTTGTAAAACAGATAGAGGAATCCTAGATAAAGTTTCTCGATTTCCACAAGAAAAATTGTGATTAGGATGATCCGGATTTCCTGTCTCTTTTAAAACCATATATTGACGCTGTATATCATTTTCTATATTTTTTGCGTGCTCTTGATCCACTGCATACAATTCTCGGCTAATACAATTTATGGAAAATAAGGGGTCAATAAAGAAATGAGAAAAACGATCCAGAGCTAGCTTATAAGCTTCGGTCTCAATCGAAAACATATATACGGTTTTATCTGTTGAGGTAAAAGCATTTTCTAATCCCTGATGATCTTTAATGAACTGTGAATATTCAGCTTCTTTGGGATAAGTTTTTGTCCCCATAAATAATAGATGCTCTACAAAATGCGCCATACCTGGATATTCCTCTGGATCCTCCCAAAATCCTGTCTCTACAACAACTGCTGCTGCTGATTGTTGGACAAATGGATCTGATATCAGATATGCTTGTAGGCCGTTTTTTAAAATCACTTTCTCCACTTCTCTGTCCAAAAAAGCTGAAGGGATAGAAAGATCTTGAACCTTTGCATAGTCTAAGTGGCTAACTTGCGCGTATAAGGATAGATTTAAGAAAATTAAAGACAGAATATAATTCATTTTTTTGGCCTCATTAACCAAGAAAAAAGATATATGTTAATTTATGTATTGTATTTTGTCGATTATAAGATTTTCTTAGAGTTAAGATTGAAATTTTTTAGGTTTCTAAATGTTTAATGCGCGCAATTTGATAAAAACTATTAGGTAAAGGAGCAACAAACGTCATTTTTTTTTTCTTTACAGGATGTAAAAAGATCAGGGAATAAGCATGCAAAGCCATCCGCCTAAGCGGGTTTGAATTTGCTCGATACTTATGATCCCCTATAATAGGATGACCTGCTTCTGAGCAATGTACACGCAGCTGATTTTTTTTACCGGTTAACAATTTCAAACGTAAAAGCGAGAACTGTTTATTGCTCCATATTTGATTAAATTCAGTAATGGCTAATTTACCATTTTCTATAGAAGTGCTACGAACAAAATACTTTTCGTCTTCTTTTAAATAGCTTTGCCAGAATCCTTGTTGAGTTGCAAGCTTCCCTTCTACTAGAGCGTAGTAAGTTTTTTGTATGAGACGTTCTTTAAATTGGGTTTTAAGAGCTTGTTTTATAGATTCGCTGCAAGCAAACATCATAACGCCAGATGTTTCACGATCTAGGCGATGGACCGCAAAGACATTTTTATGACGCAGTCTTAACTTTAAGATATTTTGTAGCGTATTTTGTGTTTCAAAGTCCGTTGCTACACTAAGCATCCCTTCTGGTTTTTCTACAACAATTATCGCATTATCTTCATAGAGAACTTTAATACCTTCATCTAAAAAAATAAACTTGTCTCTAATAGTAATGAATTGCCCTTGTTGTATCTCTATGTCAAAGCCTGTTGCATAACGATTATCTATCAAAATCCGTCCAGAGTGAACCCAAGAGCGCAGAGTAGTTTTTGAACTTTTAGGGAAATGTTTTTTTAAAAAAACAGATAAATAAATATTTTGATCGATAATTAACTTCATACTTTCCTTTAGGGATTTCTGAAGATTTTATCAATAATTAGATTAAAAAAAAACAATTTATTATCAAAAGTTTACATTAAATTAATAAGAAAAAAGCTCTAGTTCCTTAAGCCTAAAAGAAAAAGCTCTTGTTCCCCAATTCAAAATCCGTTATATACGGTTGTTTATCTAAAAGAAAAAATTGGAGATATGATAATGCAGACGACCAAAGAAAAAGTAAGCTATGTCATTGGATTAGAGACAGGAAGAAATTTAATACAACAATTTGGAGAGATGGATTTCAAATATGTCTTAGAAGGAATCCAACATGGTACCTCAGGTATAGAACCTCAACTACCTCAAGAAGAAATTACCTCCATTATAGGGGCTCTTAAGCAACAAATTCAAACTAAGCAAAAAGAATTTTTTACTCAACTCTCCGAGGAAAATAAAAAGAGAAGCGAAGCCTTTTTGTTAGAAAATAAAAATAACGAGGGCATAATAACGCTCAACAGTGGACTTCAATATAAAGTACTAGAAAAGGCTTCAAAAGAAGGTCCTCATCCAACTGCATTAGATACTGTAAAAATTCATTATAGAGGCTCCTATATTGACGGAAAAGTGTTTGATTCTTCTTATCAAAGAGAAGAGCCCTTGGTGATTGGTTTAAATCAAGTTATTTTAGGCTGGTCAGAAATTTTACAAAAAATGCAAGTAGGTGACAAATGGCAGGTATTTATTCCCTCTTATTTGGCTTATGGAGAAAGAGGTTTTGAGCCTCATATCGGCCCTAATGTCGCTTTAGTTTTTGAAATGCAATTATTGGACATTAACAATTAAAATTGTATAAAAGACCCCCTGTTTTTCCAATAATTTGGTCCATAATCATAACATAGTTGTGAGCCCTTATGTATATCTTTATTTGCATAGAGAATAATATGCCGTTTTTCTTGATAGTAAGCTAAAACAGAGTCTATATTTGGATTTGTGCTATGATTGATAAAACGTGTATGATTTCCCATTGAGCGTGCATCAATTACATAAGGACTTCTCTTATATTCTAAAATGGGATACTCAAAACAATAAATATTGCTATCTCCTTCAAACCAAGAACGTTTGCGGATTAAGCCCGTATACTCTCCAATGCAAGCATTTCTGGCAATTTCCTGATTAGCAAATACCCCATACCCCGCTTTTTGATTAATCCAAGCAATGGTTAATTGTATTTGGCAGCCACAAAGAATCTCTTTAGCATAAAAGAATCCTAACCACTTTTCTCTTTGGCTTAAAAATCGTCTAGATAATTTCTTTCGTACTTTTCTTTCTAGCTCTGGCGAATGAAAGACTAAACAATTCGTATATTCCATAGCAAATACTTGCCCAAAACAAGTTGGACTAGTAATAGATATTTCTTTATGCTCTTGTAAAAGCCCTGTCAATTTCATAATCTGGCAAACATTAATAGAAGATATACTTTTAGTAAACGGCAAATCATTCATGAATAATCTTTATCTTGTTCTTCATGGGCAAACAAAATGGTCTTCAACAAGCCAAAATGCTAGCTCTACCAATCTTCCTTTAACAACTCAAGGTGTTAAGTAAGCAGAGCTTCTTAAAAGACGGTTATCCAAAATAAATTTTGAGCTCATCTTAAACGATCTTTAGAAACTTGCAAATTAGCGGATTTTCCTAAAGTTGCAATTATAGATGCTCGTTTAAGGAAATGGAATTATAGTCTCTACAAAGGATGGACAAAATAATAATTCCTTAGAAGGGGCTTCTCGATGGAATATCTTTACGGATGACGCTTCTAATATAGACTCTGTTGAAGATGTAAAAAACTGAGCTCGTGCTATTCTAGATAAAATCCAGACCATTCAAGGAAATGTCTTAATTTTTTCTTACGTTCATTTTTTTACGCTTATTTCTCATGAAATGGTTACAAATCCCTTCTGACCAAGCAATCCTGTTTTATCTTAACTAAAGCCTCTAGTTCCCTGTTAAGCTTTAATAATAGGGTTCGAGTAAAATAAACACTTGAAATGATATATGTCATTTATATGCTTAAATTTTAAGATCTCTTGCTATTTTTTGCAGAACTGCTATTCTTGAATTTAATTTTTTTAGGGTCCTGACATGTCACTTGCTTGGTTTTTTCTACTATTAGCCGGTTTTTTTGAAATTTGTTTTACAATTGCATTAAAGTTCAGTCAAGGATTCACTCGTTTAATCCCAAGTTTAATTACTATTATCTTCATTTTTTTTAGTTTCTTTTGTGTATCTCAAGCCATGAAGACCATTCCTATTGGCACAGCATATGCTGTATGGGCAGGAATTGGTGCTGCTGGTACAGTAATTTGTGGAATCATCTTTTTTGGTGATTCCTATCATATCATACGCTTGATCTCTTTATCTTTAATTATTATCGGGATTGTAGGCTTAAAGCTAGCTCATATAGATTAAAAGAAATAATTATTTATCTGTAGATGCTAAACAAGCAGCACACAGCTTTTTGCAACTGCATTCAAGATTAACAAAAATAATTTAAATCAAATACTCTTGTTAAAGATAATAGATATTATTAGAATATACGCTTTAATTATAACAGAGCTTTATTACTTGCCCTCTCCCACCAAGAACTAAAAATTATCTAGTGAATGTTTAATCTGAAGCTTTTATTAGACGGTTCATCAAAGCTATATTACTTTGAGTTATAGAGTCGCAAAAAATTAATATTTCACTATAGTTGCTTTTTTCTGCATGACGAAAACATGCGTATAGATCTTGCGTACTAAGTTTATAATGGGCACAATTTTCCAAAAAAAAAGAGCCTGTAGAAAGTAACATCTTCCTATTAGAAGCTGTCTTTTTACAATAGGAATCAATCTGCTCTCTTTCATAAAAGAGCTTAACAGGAATACAAGGAGCATAGTGCCGATACTTCATCCCAGGAGAATAAACAGGTCCTTTTTGCAGAGATATTTGTACATCTATAGTTCTACCCAGTACATTCTCAATCTCTTGTTTTGTAATATTTCCAGGGCGTAAAATCACAGGTGGGTTAGATAGCAAGCTAATTACAGTTGACTCCACGCCAAACGTGGATCTTCCTCCATCAATGACAGCAGATATTTTCTGGTCAAAATCATCTAGTACATGCTGCATATCGGTTGCACTAGGCCTGCCTGAAAGGTTGGCAGAAGGAGCTACAATAGGGACTTCTAACATCTGGATAAGATCCATTGCAATTGGATGAGCCGGCATACGAATAGCAACAGAGTCTAATCCCGCTGAAATCAAAGGTGATAAATCACGGTGGCGTGGAATGATCATCGTTAGAGGCCCTGGAAAGAACGCCTCTGTTAATTGAAAAAATAACTTAGAAGGAGGCAAAGCTATTTGATCTAATTGCTTAAGATTTGCAATATGCACAATAAGTGGGTTGTCAGCTGGTCTTTTTTTAACTGCAAAAATAGAAGAAATAGCTGATTCAGAAGAAATAAGTGCAGCCAAACCGTAGACTGTTTCTGTAGGAATAGCTACAAGTTGCCCCTGATAAAGAAGCCTTGCGGCTTCTTGTAACTGACTAAAAGTTAGTATTTTTGTTTTCATAGAAATAAAAAAGTCATCTTATTTTATCTAATTTTACGAAAAAAAATCAAGAAAACAATCTTATATTTTTTCAAATCATCAACAGTAAATATTTTAGGATTTTTTAAATAGGTCTTACGGATTATCTAACTATTCTTAAAAAAAACTCTTAATGAAAAAAGAATGTGATTTTTTGAACTTTTCCAGCTCTAGTTGGTTCAACCTGTTTTTACCTTATCGTAAATATGATAATTAATTGGAATAAGTCTGTCCTCATAAGACTTTGAATGTTGATTCCTTTTACTGCTCTATAACGCTTTCCTGGAACATTAAACTAAACCCGTTTTACTCTTGCATATGGTTTATCTAAAGTCGAATCATCAATGATCAAGCTTCCTTTATTTTTATCAATAAACCATAAAGGTTCTGATGAGGGTTTTAGTCTATGGTGTATTTAGATGCACTTGTGCCTCTTTAGGTGAATTCATGCTAAATAAATTAATGTATTTTTAAAATTTACTCAACTGTGTAACTCCTATATTTATTAACAGGGTAGCGCGCAAATTAACCCATTTCGTATACTCTTTTTTCAATAGAGAAGGAGATAACTTATGAAAATCACTGCATCGATTTTAAGTGTATATGGCTTATTAATTTTGATCGGGGGGTTAATTGGCCAGTGGAAAGCCTCTAGCACAGCTTCTCTTATTTCCGGATTAGTATGTGGATCTATATTACTCCTGCTATCTTATGCAATTGCTCGAGGTAAATTACTGGCGCAATACATAGCTTTAGCATTTATATTCACCCTAGATGCTTTCTTTACTCATCGTTTTGCAAAAAGCCTACATTTTTTTCCTGCTGGAATGATGAGTCTTTTAAGTTTAATCGTATTAATCGTTGTTGCTTTGAAGATTCGTAAAACTGTTAAAACTCGCTAAGGTTTAATAGGATAATAGGGCTCTACGTGAATGATTACATCACACTTTGAATTTCTAAGTCGACTAATTGAGTAAGCCCATGAGCTTCTTGTACAGAAGATTGTGGAGCTACTTTAATAAAGCCTCTAATAAAATTAGACTTTTTTGTTGAATTGCTATTTTTTTTATATAACGAAAACCGCATTCAAGGGAAAGGATTACGTTTAAAGAAATACTCCAAGTGCAGGAATGCGATGCCTCTATAGAAGCTTTATCAAATACGAGTGTGCGTCGGACAGGAGCTCCCCCTTGGCTAGAGAAGCATAGAAATATAGAAACCTTCTATAAATACATAGATCAGAGACATTAAAATCTCTTCTTATAAAAAAACCACGAGAAACTCTATCTAATAATGGTCTAAATTGTTATTTAAAATGATTAATACAAGTAATGATTATAATTTATCTCTACTTGTTTATAATTAATTAAAGTTTGAAGTAAAACGGCTTTCTTTTTAGAGTAAAGAAAAAGGAAAAAATCATGCACCACGCTCTGGTTTCTAGAAGACGCGCTAAGGTATTCTCTGTAGCCTTGTTTTTGATTGGACTGGCTATCATCAGTTACTTACACACTTGGTGGCCTGCTATTATGTTAGTAATTGGACTACCCTTGGCTTTTAGACAATATTTGCTGGGACGTTTCTATGACATGGTGATTACTCTCTTTGTTTTTGTGGGTGTATTTATCACCGTACAATTTGATATATGGGAGGTTTTACTGCCTGTCTTATTTGCTACAGGTGGAATCTATTTGTTATTTCGCGAGTTCATGGAAGGCAAGGAAGAAACCCTTGCTGAAGAGGAAGAAGACCTCAATCACGAGCTCGAAGAAGACGATGAAGAAAAGTAATCTAGTCCCATTGCTCGACGCACTTCTATAAGAGTTTGATGCGCCACCTGATTAGCCCTATCTGTACCTTTCTGAAGTATATTTACAACTTCATAAGGGTCTTGTGCGTAATGCTCTCGTCTTTTGCGAATGGGTTCTAGAAAAGCTTGTAGAACTTCGTTTAAACGTTTTTTAACTACTGCATCCCCCAAACCGCCTTTACGATATTTTTGTTTAAGTTCTTCTAAAAAAGAGAGATCTGGATCAAAGCAATCAAGGTAGGTAAAAACAGGGTTTGCTTCTACATTGCCTGGATCTTCTACTCGGGTGTGGTTGGAATCGCTGTACATGCCTTTTATTTTTTTTGCAATTAGCTCAGGTGCATCGGATAAGAAGATAGCGTTATTCAGCGATTTACTCATTTTTTCTTTACCATCAAGGCCTGGCAGTCGAGATATCTTCGTAGTAAGTGCTTTGCAACTAATGAGTACATTTGTATTATAGGTGTGGTTAAAATGGCGTACAATCTCATTACTTTGCTCAATCATCGGAAGCTGATCTTCTCCAACTGGGACTAGATCTGCTTTAAAAGCTGTGATGTCTGCTGCTTGACTAACTGGATATATCATAAATCCAGCAGGAATACTTTTTTCATACCCTTTTTGTAAAATTTCTCTTTTAACAGTAGGATTATGTTTCAGACGATTCCAAGTAACAAGATTTAAAAAGTAAGACGTAAGCTCAAATAGAGAAGGTATTAATGACTGAATAAAGATAGTGGTTTTCTCAGGATCTATTCCTATAGCAAGATAATCTAGAGTCACTTGTAAAATATTTTCTCGTACCTTTTTAGGATCTTTTGCATGGTCAGTTAAGGCTTGTGCATCTGCAACCATCACAAACTGTTTACAAGTTTCTTGCAGATCTAGTCGACTTTTTAGAGATCCTACATAATGACCAATGTGCAAAGGTCCCGTTGGTCGATCCCCTGTTAATACAATTTGTTTACCCAAAAACTTAACTCCTGTCATTTTTTTCTTGCAAAAATCTACCTAAAACTCTACCAAAGACAACATTTGAAGATGATAAAGCTAAAAAATATTGAAATCATGTTAACATTTAACGGATTTAAGTTGAACTCATGAACTTAAGATTTGATCATTCTAGTTCCTACCAAATCCTACAAAGTTTAGGTAAAGGAGGCATGGGAGAGGTTTTCTTAGCTCAAGAAGGGGTGTCTGGTCGACTAGTTGCTCTTAAAAGAATGCGCGCAGAATTAAAAGATAGCGCGGTTTTAAGAGAGCGTTTTTTAAGAGAAGCTCGAATAACAGCTACCCTGACCCATCCTTCAATTATTCCTGTATTTAATATCTATGCTGATCAGTCAATCCCTTATTTTACAATGCCTTATGTGGAAGGAGAAACACTTAAAAAAATCTTAAAAACCGCTTTTGAAGAGGAGAAAATAGCTGAGCCCAAACATCCTATTGGAAGCTCAATTATGGCGCTTACTCGTATCTTTCTTTCTGTATGCGAAGCTGTTGCTTATACGCATGCTAAAGGAATTCTACACAGAGATCTAAAACCTGATAATATTATCGTTGGAAAATATGGAGAAGTACTCATTTTAGATTGGGGCCTAGCGGATTTCATAGGTCAAGAAGAAACCTCCTTTTCCGAGCTCATGGGAAATTATCAGAATCTTACAAGGCCAGGAAAAGTACCCGGAACACTTAACTACCTTGCACCAGAGCGTGCAAAAGGAGAACAGTCTACTCCTTTAAGTGATATTTATTCTCTCGGCGTAATTTTATATCAAATACTCACCCTTCGCTTGCCTTTTCATCGAACCTCTTTGCGTAGTTTTCGCAAAACCATGCATTTAGAAAAATGGATTAACCCCTCAGAGATCAGTCCTTACAGAGATATTTCTCTGCATCTAGTTGACATTGCAAAACGCTGTCTACAACCTACTGCATCCGATCGATTTGAAAGTGTTGATGATATGATCATTGACCTTAAAAAGTTCATAGAAGGTAAGCCTGAGTGGATTTTAACAACTGAGCTAAATATTAATCGTAAGCAAGACTGGGCTTTTCAAGAAAATATCTTACTTACTAAACATCTAGCTATTACAAGATCTCCAGAGGTTTTGGAATGGCTCCAAATAATGATCTCCAACGATTCTTTTACTGGAAACATTCGGATTGAAACAGAGATTTATATCCAGTCTCTTTCAGAAGGAGTAGGATTATTATTCGTTTCTTCTGAGGTAAATAAACAAGGATCTGTTCGAGAAAAATATTGCGTATGGCTAAGTACATGCCCTATGAGCTGTAGACTCTTCTATGGCAATGCTGAAGTTATGACTGTAAACGATTTAGATATTCCAGAAAATGCTGCATTGAACGTGCGGATCGATAAAATGGATAACCATCTTTATGTCTATTTAAATCACATGCTGATTTGCCATTATGTAAGCTTGATCCCCTTACCTGCAGTACAACTTGCTTTAGTATCATCTGATGACTATTTTACTATTTCTAACATTCGGGTCAGCTTAGGAAGTCAAAATGCCATGATTAATTGCTTAGCCATTCCTGATGCTTTTTTAGCTAATAAAAATTATAGCAAGGCGTTATTGGAATATCGACGAATAGGCAACTCTTTTTCTGGACGAATAGAGGGAAGAGAGGCTTTATTTCGTGCAGGAATTACTTTAATCAAATATGCTGCTGTACAAAAAAAATCCAGAGAAAAAGAACGCTTATATTTACTTGCCTTAGATGAATTTAGCAAACTACGCCACACTCCAGGCTCTCCTTTAGAATACTTAGGCAAATCACTTGTTTATGAGGAAACCCAAGAGATTGAAGAAGAAATTAAATGTTTAGAAATCTGCATCCGTAAGTACTCAAAGCATCCCTTGTTTAAAATGATTGTCGAACAAATTATGATGCGTCTACATCAAACCTCTTCCTGTAAACGCATATCTGCTTACCACTTTGCTCTTTTAGCACTGCGCCATCTTCCTAAATTATTTATTGCTTTAGAAAATAAACGTATGATTTCTTTACTTAATCAGTATCTTGAACCCATTCCCTTTTTTATTTATTTAGACAATCAAGATGAAACAACAAAGCATTTAGGTCTTAGCTGTCAGCTAGCCTTTTGGTTAGCAAAACCAATTACTCTAATCGAAATTTTAGAAAATACACCACCTCTATTTGTTGCAACCAATGCATTCTTTGGCTTGTTAGCAATGGGTTTTGATCAGTGGGTAGGAGAAAATTTACACCTCTGCTCCGATCCAGTAGAAGCAGAGAAAATTCAAATTGCTTGTTTAGGGCATAAAAAAGGATTTTCATTAGCCATTCAAACCTATCTTACTCAATTCCCCAAAACTAAAAACGCCTCAAGAGCGCTCTATTACTTACTTGATCAAATGATATTGAAAAATAAAATGAATTCTCTGTGCTCAGAAAAGCTCTTGGAGTTATTTATGCAGAACCAACAAGTAGCTCCTCTTGGATTAGAGTTATTATTACTTCAAAACCGATGGAGTGCAGCGGAAAAACTCATTACTTATTATAATTTAGAAGATTTGCAAGAGGATTCTTCTGTTTTTTACCCCTTGATAGGTTGTTGGCTATGCTATAAACAGTCAGAAGCTAAAGCTACTTCTTATCTTAAAGGAGTAATAGATGCTCCTGTTCCAACTAGTCAATTATTACTCAGTTATTTTCTACAAGGGAAAATAACTAATAAAGTCTGGAGTCGGGCATCTTTAACCTGGGAAAAGATTTCTTTATTTCGCCAATTGCGTTTATTTTTTCATTGTGCTGGAAATCAAAAAAAAGCCAAACTCTACTCTAAACGCATTCATAAAGAAATACACTCTATTCATGTCAAATACCACTATCCCTAGAATAGAAAAAAGTCAGTTTGTTTATCATGGTTTTTTTGATGTACATATTGATTACTTAAGATGGCCAACAGGCTTTCAAAGCACTTATACGCATCTTGACCTTTGCTCGTCTGCAGCAGTTGTTTTAGCTCAGACCAAAGATGGACGCTTAATCATCAATTTAGAATATAGACACCCTACTGGAAAATGGTTGCTTAGTTGCCCAGGAGGAAGAATCGACCAGAATGAAACCCCATTAGAAGCTGCTAAAAGAGAGCTACTCGAAGAAACAGGCTATGGAGGAGGATCTTGGCAATCACTTCCTTCTATTTATCCCCTCCCTGCTATAACAGATCAGAAGATATTTTATTTTTTAGCACAAGATGTACTCCCTCTATCTGTTGCTAAAGTAGAGGAATCGGAGCTCATTAAAACTCTATTAAAAACAAAACAAGAGTTATATCAAGAAATTCAAAATAAAAACCCTGTAGATGGTATCTTATGCACTGCGTTATTTTTGTGGCAGCTTTTGTAATTTGTTAAAAGGAAATTAAAATAGTGCTTTATAAATATTTAGACTCAAAAAATGATATAGGCTTTAAAAAAAGTATTCGGCACAGAAAAAAATAAAGACATTCTACTGCGTGTTGTAGACATAGAATTCTTATCCCCGGTTCTAGCTCCTAAGAGCTCTATCAAAAAACAGACCATTGTCGATGTTCTGTGTAAAGACAAGCTGAGAGTAAAAATACATCATTGAACTGCAAGTAACAAAATCCAGAGGATTTGAAAAGCGCGCTCAATACTACGCATCTTAAGTGTATGGTAATCAAGCTAACATTGGAGATGAGTACCATGAATTTAAGAAAATTATTTTTATAGCCATTGCTGATTATAACATTTTCCCTAATAAACCTCAGTACAAATCAGATGATGTCATACCCGATAAAAAAACCTATGAGGATGACCTTAAAGACATCTACTTTACCTGTATCGAACTACCTAAATTCCGTAAAAGCAAAGAGTAACTATCCCCATAGAAGAAAAGTGGTATTACTTTTTCAAACACGCTCATGAAACCACCGAAGAAGAATTGCAGAGGGTTATAGATAGAGATACCATTATTCATAGAGCATATACCGCACTCAATCAGTTTAATTGGACTCAGAATGAGTTTGCTACTTATAAAGTAGTAAAACGCATTCATATGGATAATACGGAATTATTTGCAGCCTAAAAAATATTGTCTTAATAGAGAATACATTGAAATTTTCTCTCCTTACATGCTAATCTGATTTGTTTATGTAAAATCTCTATATCTATGACATTATCTAAAAGTTACGAACCTCAAGAAATCGAAAAGAAGTGGTATCTCTTTTGGGAAGAAAAACAATTTTTTAAAGCAGACCCAGCCTCTTTAAAACCCGCTTTTTGTATTTGTATGCCTCCACCTAATATAACCGGTGTGCTGCATATGGGACATGCTCTTGTGAATACTCTGCAGGATGTTTTGATTCGCTGGAAGAGAATGTCGGGTTATGAAACATTATGGGTTCCAGGAACCGATCATGCAGGGATTGCCACTCAAACGGTCGTAGAACGTCATTTGCTATTAACAGAAGGAAAGAAGCGTAAAGATTTTACAAGAAAAGAATTTTTTGAAGAAATCTGGCAATGGAAGGAAAGAAGTGAAAGTCAAATTTTAAATCAATTAAAGAAATTAGGTTGTTCTTGTGATTGGTCTCGCCTTTGTTTTACTATGGATAAAGAGCGTAACTTAGCTGTTTGTGCCTTGTTCAAAAAAATGTTTGATGATGGTTTGATTTACCGCGGAGATTATCTGGTTAATTGGGATCCTATTTCACAAACAGCACTAGCTGATGATGAAGTAGAATATGAAGAAAAAAGCTCTTTTCTGTGGTATATTAACTACTGCTTTGAAGATGATCCTGAACAATTTATAACAGTTGCAACAACCCGTCCTGAAACAATGCTTGGCGACACCGCTCTTGCAGTGTCCATTCGCGATGATCGTTATAAACACCTGATTGGTAAAAGAGTTATTGTTCCTTTTGCAAAAAGAAGTATCCCCATTATAGCAGATCACCTTATTGATCCCTATTTTGGAACAGGTGTTGTTAAAGTAACGCCTGCTCACGATTTGAATGATTATCAGATGGGACAAACACATGAGCTTGATATTATCAATATTATGACCCCTGATGGTCGGATCAATGAACAAGGTAAAGAATTCTCAGGCTTAACCATGCAAGAAGCGCGTGTAGCTATTGTAGATGCCCTAAAAAAAAGAAATCTTATCAGTAGGATTGAACCTCATAATCACCGCATAGGAATTTCTTATCGCTCAAAGGCCATTATTGAGCCCTATCTTTCCAAGCAGTGGTTTGTCCGCGTTAGTCGGTTTAAAGATCACTTACGCCGGGTAGTAGAAGACAAAAAAGTACACTTGATTCCACCTCATTGGGAAAATACTTATTTTCATTGGATTGATCATTTAAGAGATTGGTGCATCTCTCGCCAACTCTGGTGGGGCCATCAAATCCCTATTTGGTATAATAAAAATGATCCTAATCAAATTCTTGTGTTTGACGGTACTAATCTGCCACTTGAAGTGCAAAAAGATCCCGATTGTTGGTATCAAGATGAAGATGTACTCGACACCTGGTTTTCTTCAGCAATTTGGCCATTTAGCACACTTGGTTGGCCTCATCAAACACAAGAGTTAAAAAAGTTTTATCCTAACACCACTCTCATTACAGGCCATGATATTTTATTTTTCTGGGTAGCACGAATGATCCTAATGGGAGAATACGTTTTAAATCAGCCTCCTTTTCCCGAGGTTTTTTTACATGGGCTTATCTATGGGAAATCTTATTGGCGCCATCAAGAAAACACCTCTATTGCTTATTTAACCCATGCAGAAAGGCTCCCTTATGAATTAGGACAAACACCCCCTTCAGAGATTCATTCCAAATGGGAAAAGATGTCTAAATCGAAAGGAAACATCATCGATCCTTTGGAAGTTATCAATTTCTACGGAACAGATGCCATGCGCATGGGTCTTTGTGCAAGTGCTACACAAGCGCGTCAAATTGATTTAGATCGCCGCAGATTTGAAGAGTTCAAAAACTTTATAAATAAAATTTGGAACAGCGCTCGTTTTGTTTTTATGAATATCGAGGATTTAAGTGCAGATCATTTTGCTATAGGACTTGACATGTCTATCCTTACTCTAGAAGACCATTGGATTTTTTCTTTGCTAAATCGCACAATTCAAAGTGTCAATAACTATTTAAAAGAATATGCTTTTGATAAAGCACTCTCTACGGCTTATAATTTTTTCTGGAACCAATTCTGCGCTTATTATGTAGAATTAGTCAAACCCACCCTAGCAAATCCTGGAAACCCCAATAAAGAAAATAAACAAAAAATTCTTTCTTTGGTTTTATTTAGCTCTATTCGTCTGCTGCACCCTATAGCCCCTTTTGTAACAGAAGAGCTTTTTGATAAAATCAAGCAAAAACTGGATTCTCAAACAGAAAACAAAACAGATCCTTATACTCAAGAGGCTCTAATAGCACTTAAGAGACCTGCTTGCATCGTATCAAATTACCCACAAGCTATTGTAAAAGATATCCGACCTGACGTGGAAGAAACATTTACCTTCTTAGATCAAGTAACGCATGCTATCCGAACCATTCGAGCAGAAATGCAAATGCCCCCAAATATGGCTATTGATCTATTTATTCAAGCGCCGTCTCATGATGAACAAAGAATGGACCTAGAAAAACACTGTGATTTCTTAAAAGCACTTACCCGCATCCAATCGATTACCTTTACAGAAGACGTTCAAATCCTTCCCTTTAGCGCCCAAACGCTTGTTGGCTCCTTAAAGCTGCAGATCCCCTTACCAGAAGAATTGAAAATTCGAGAAAAAATCCGTTTAGTTAAAGAAAAGGAAAAACTCATTCAACAGAAAAATAAACTTCACACTCAACTTGCTAATACACATTTTCTAGAAAAGGCACCCTCTTCTCTTATAAATACATTAAAAGATAACCTTTTTCAAGCAGAAAAAAAACTCCAAGAAACCCTAGAAAAATTAGCCCAACTAGGAAATTAAATCATACTTAATGATCTTACAATCTCCAATGTAGCACTGCATCTACTTCATTCACCTTAGAGCCATTTTCATAACCCTCTGTACAAAACAGTTATTAGGAAATAAAGATAATTTTAATCCAGAAAGTAACTCCTCCGCACTTAAGAAAAAGTATTTTTAGAATAGGGTTTAAAGGGTTTAAAGGGTTTAAAGGGTTTAAAGGGTTTAAAGGGTTAAAGGGTTAAAGGGTTAAAGGGTTAAAGGGTTAAAGGGATGCTTATCTTATCCTTTACAAAAAAATAACAAGAAAAAGAGGCCAAAATAAGAAAAGTTTAGAGATAATTCTCTGCTAGAAAATCTAAAAATCAGGTTAAGAAGTTGTAATCTAGCAAGATCTAGATCAAATGTAAATCGTACTCGTTAATAATTCTTGAAAAGAGCCTTCTTCCATTTGGAAGAAGGCCATTAGTATGATTTAATGAAGTACAGGCTTTTTTTCTTGCTTTAATAGCTGAAAAAAATGCTGAGCTTCTTTGCAAGCAATAGAAGATAAGCCAATTAATCCGATTAAATTGGGAAAAGTCATTAAACCATTCATAATATCTGCTAGTGGCCAGACTATTTCTATACTCATAATAGAGCCTAAAAACACACAAAAACAAAATAGGATCCGGTAACTTTTTTGTAAAGACCCTTTAAAAAGAAACTCCATACTTTTTTCTCCATAATACGACCATCCAATAATGGTAGTATAACCAAATAAGATGACGCCCAAAATCACAATAAATTCGCCTCCGGGAATAATAGAGCGAAAAGCCTGAGTCACAAGAGCTACTCCATTGAGTGCTTTTCCATTTGATCCTATTGTTCCTAAAACATCAGTTACCGAGATAACAAGGGCTGTAATTGTGCATACAATAAAACTAGAAAAGAATACACCGCTCATAGAAATCAAGGCTTGTCTTCCCGGTACATCGGTTTTTGCTGCTGCTGCTGCAATAGGTGCACTTCCCATACCTGCTTCGTTTGAAGAGATCCCTCTAGCTGCTCCTAACTGGATTGCCATCATAACTGATGCTCCCAAGAAGCCACCAACTGCTGCTTGTCCTGTAAAAGCTGTTTGGATAATTGTTAAAAATCCTTCCCAGATACGGTCATAGCGCACACATAAAATAAATAGACCTGAAACAATATATAAGAGAGCCATAATTGGTACTAATAAACTACTAATCTTAGCAATATTTTTAATACCTCCAAATAGAACAAAAGCAGTAAGAACCGCCATAATCATTCCAGGCCAAATAACCGAACAAGAAATAAGTTCGGTACAAGCTATTGCAATAGAATGTGCTTGTATGAGATTTCCCCCACAGAGAGTAGCTAATAAACAGCAAATAGAAAAAATAACTCCTAGCCATTTTAATTGCAGACCATTTGCTAAATAGTACATAGGACCACCGCACATTCTCCCGTTTGCATCTATCTCTCTGTATTTTACCGCTAAAATTGCCTCAATGAATTTCGTTGCCATCCCTACAAGGGCAATCATCCACATCCAAAAGACAGATCCAAATCCCCCTGCAACAATCGCGGTTGCAACTCCTGCAATACTACCAATTCCAATGGTTGCAGCTAATGCTGTCATCAGGGCTTGGAACTGGCTAATATCTCCTTCTGCATCTTGATCCGACCTAGTAAATGCTAATTTTAAGGAATAACCTAAATAACGAAATTGCATTCCTTTTAAACGAATCGTAAAAAATATTCCTACGCCAATAAGTAAAAAGAATAAAACATAACTCCACATCCATTTATCTAATTGATTTAAATACCAAACAAATATTTTATAAGTCATTTTCACCTTGGGTTATAAATTCTTAGGTAGCTTAGTTTGTGTTGGCAGTTGCGCGTTTTTTATACATATGCTAGGCTGAAGCGAACGTTTTTTGATCCAGAACTTTATGAAGCAAATAAAAATACTCCCTCCTGTTATTTTAAAAAAGCAATACCCTCTTTCTCAATCCGCACAAGATTTTCTCTTGCAATCCAAAGAAAAGGCAAATGCGATTGCAGCGGCTGTTGATCCTGGCAAAGTATTTTTTATCGGCCCCTGTTCTATTCACGATATCGACTCAGCTATTGCTTACGCCAAATGTTTTAAAAAGCTTTCCAATACCTTGAATAATCGCTGTTTTTTAGTCATGCGCGTTCACTTACAAAAACCTCGTACAATTACAGGCTGGAAAGGTTTGATGTACGACCCTTATTTAGATGGAAGCAACAATATCCAAACAGGATTGATCTGGTCTCGTAAGCTTCTTACCATTCTTGCTGAAATGCATGTTCCTTGTGCAACAGAGTGGCTTGATCCTCTTTCTTCTTGCTTCTTAAGCGACTTAATCACTTGGGGATTCATTGGAGCTCGTACCTCTAGTTCTCAAGTGCACCGCGAATTAGCCTCTAGTGTTTATTTCCCTGTAGGTTTTAAAAACCACACAGATGGTTCTTTAGAAGATGCTATCCACGGAGTTTTATCTGCTAAAGAAAAGCAGACATTTATGAGCATCAACCAAGAAGGGATCGCATGCGCCTTTCAATCTGCGGGAAATCCTCATACACACCTTGTTTTAAGAGGTTCTCATCAAGGAATTAATTATGATTCCAAGTCGATCAAAACAGCTTTAAAAAAATTAGCTGCCGTTAATTTACCCCAACGCATTATCGTTGACTGTGCACACGATAATTGCGAAAAGCAATTCCTAAAACAAAAAAACGTCTTTCAATCTGTCTTAAAGCAAATTTCAACCGGGAGGGATGAAATTTTAGGAGTAATCATAGAGAGTCATCTAAAAGAAGGCAACCAAATTCTAGAGCCTGATAAGTTAGAGTTTGGGCTTTCCATTACAGATCCTTGCTTAAATTGGGAAACGACTGCTGAACTAATTTCCCAAGCTAACTGCGCAATGTGCTAATCTTCAATTTTGATTAAATTTACCCACAATTGATGTTTACATTCTTTATAGATACATCCATCCTCTGTGAGGATAGATGCTTTATAGGTTAGAATTCCTCCTTTTTCTTCATATTCGCTATCAAATAGTTTATAATACTCATAATTGAGCTTATGTGTGATAGGAAAACAAATTCTCTGCTCTGTATGATCCCAGAAAATCACATCTAATACGGCAACAGGATTTAAAGATAAAATTTCACTAGGTATACACCACTGAACAACTAACATTTGCCCAATGGGAGGAGCTTCTTGCCTTGGGTCGGGAGTTCCTATATGCGTGCTAGCCAAATAACGCTCATCTACCCATTTTTGCATGACAGATACATAATAAGGACCACAAGAACATAAACTCAGCAAAAGAAAAAATTGCATTCCTATTTGTAACATAATTCTCTATACTTAAATCTAATAGATGAGGTTATCGGTGCCAAAGCATTTAAAGCAAGCGGTCTCTGGGATTATCTTTTGCTCTGAGAAAAAAAAAGTCCTCCTAATCAAAAGAAGAGATATTCCTGTTTGGGTCCTTCCAGGAGGAGGTGTGGAAGCGCAAGAATCTCCTGAAGAAGCTGTCGTTAGAGAAGTCTATGAAGAAACGGGCTTAAACGTACAGATTGTGCGCAAAGTAGCTGAATACTTTCCAGTAAACAAGCTTACTCAATTCACGCACCTATTTGAATGCTCTGTTGTACAAGGAAATTTGCAAACAGGCATGGAAACTAAAGAGATCATTTTTTTTCTATCTTCCAAGTTACCTCTATTACCCCCTCCTTATTTAAGCTGGATTCAAGATGCCTTGTCCCATCAAGAATTAGTTATCAAAAAAAAAATTGAAGGGGTATCCTATCTTATTTTATGCAAATTTTTATGCCTGCATCCGATTTTGGTCACTCGTTATCTGCTGACTAAAATAGGAATTCATATCAATACCTAAACCATCTTGTTAGGATTAATAGCAGCATCAAACTGGGCTTCTGTTAAAAAGTCCAGCTGTAAGGCAGCTTCTTTAAGCGAGATGTTTTCTCGATACGCTTTAGAGACAACTTTTGCTGCTCTATCGTAACCGATGACAGGATTTAAAGCGGTAGCTAGCATCAGAGAGTTCTCTAAGTAGTAGGCAATACGCTCTTTATTTGGCTGTATACCATTTAAGCATTTGTCCTGAAAACTACGAACTACATCCGACAGAAGTTGAATGGATTGGAGTAGGTTGTAAATCATAACAGGTTTAAAGACATTTAGCTCAAAATTTCCCTGTGAACCTGCAAAGGTAATGGTTGTGTCATTCCCAAATACCTGCACAGCTACCATGGTCATTGCTTCACATTGAGTAGGATTTACCTTACCTGGCATAATCGAAGAGCCGGGTTCATTTTCTGGTAAAATCAGCTCAGAAAGACCACATCTTGGACCTGATCCAAGCCAACGAATATCGTTTGCGATTTTCATTAAAGAACAGCTTAGTCTTTTTAAAGCTCCACTCATCTCAACAATCGCATCATTTGTGGCCAAGGCTTCAAATTTATTAACCGCTGAGACAAATGCAACTTGAGCTTGCTGACTAATCACCTCAGCTACTTGTTTGGCGTACTCAGGATGAGTGTTAAGCCCTGTTCCTACAGCACTGCCTCCAAGAGCTAGCTCTGAAAGAGGATTTAAGGCATTTCCAATCGCGGAAATCCCCTGTTTAATCTGCATAGCATACCCAGAAAATTCCTGCCCTAAACTTAAAGGAGCAGCATCCATAAGATGGGTGCGACCAACCTTAATAATCTTTTCAAACTCCTTTGCTTTCTTCTCTAAAGCTGAGCAAAATTTCTGCAGGTTAGGAAGCAAATTTTGACAAATAGCAAGTTTAGCCGCAATATGCATAGCACTAGGAAAAACGTCATTTGAAGATTGGGATTGATTTACATCATCATTAGGATGAACCGGATCTTTACTCCCCTTTTTTCCACCTAGTTTGACATTGGCTCGATTGGCGATCACTTCATTGATATTCATATTCGTCTGTGTACCAGAGCCTGTCTGCCAAATGACTAAAGGAAATTGATCATCCAAATCTCCTTTTAAGATTTCTTTGCACACACTAACAATTGCTTTAGCTTTCTGAGAACTCAACAAACCTAACTTTTGATTTACCTTAGCAGCAGAAAGCTTTATTATAGCTAGAGCATAAATCAAAGACATAGGCATCTTCTCTATTCCAATCGCAAAATTGGCTAAAGAGCGTTGTGTTTGCGCTCCCCAATAACAATCCTCTGGAACATCGATCTCTCCTAAAGAGTCTCTCTCTTTGCGCATATACATATCTCTTAAATTTCTAGACCTTCCTTGTATCTTAAGATCTGTAATTTAGGCAATCCGAAAAGAGCTAGAAGAAACTAGATTTTTTAATCAATCCTAAATATGTAGCTAGATTGATAAAAAAAGAAAGCGATATGAAGAACTAATCTCACCATTTTTAATAACTCTGTGCAAAATGCAATCTTTTTTAATTACTCATATAAGGGTGTAATGTTTTTGAGTATTTTTATGCTTAACTAAAAGGACATAATTATGTTTATCCATCCTATTTCCGGGGCTTTACATGATTTTACACTTAGGATACATTTAAAAAATAAAAAGATCTCGAATAATCATCCGGTATTTTACGTGACAAATTAAAGTTTAAATCAGTAAAAGAGCAAAAACAAATGCAAATAAGGAAAATGATTCGATAATTCCTAATGCTGCAAAGCACTTCCCAATAATTGCTGGCTGTTTAGCTGAGGCTTGAATTCCAGATGCTGCACATAACCCTTGGTAAATGGAAGAAAAAAGAAAGGCCACTCCAACAGATATACCGATACCAATACCAGAAAGAGGAGATAGCTCTCCTGAAACAATCTTAGCTTTCATAAGTAACATCAGAACAAATCCGTAAATTGCTTGAGAAGAAGCCACAGCCGACATGCCAATAAATTGGCCATGGTTTTCTTCTACTCGGCTCATAACAGCGTGAGATGCCATACCTCCAATTCCACAACCAATTGCGCTTCCAGCACAGCCTAAGCCTAAAACTACTGCAGGTCCTACCATACTATAATCCATAAGTCTCCTTAATTTTTTTTCGATTTCAAATAAGTTAGAGGTTTAAATAAGCGTCCTCCTCCATCAAAACAATAATGGTACCATTCAATAAAATTGAGACGAAGCCCATGAATAACACCCGCCATGAGTCCAAGCAGAATATTTATGCTATGCCCTCCTAAAATGGGTATGAATCCAAATAACCCGGCACTTTTTCCCAATTGATTAAATGTAGATGCCATAATAGTTCCAGCAAGTGCTAAGGCATAGAGACGCAGATAAGAAAGAACATCAGCAAACACTTCTAGCAGTTGTGTAAGATGCTTTAATCCTTTTAAACGATGTTGAATAAGCGCTAATGCGACAGATATAATAATTCCACTAAAAAGCAACTGCAGGCCAATTTCAGCTCCTTGGACTTTACCTACTATATGTAAAAAATGTAAAATAGTAGTGGCATTTAAGATAGAGGGAAAATACAAATAACCACCTATCATAAAAAGAACCCAGCCAATTCCTGCCCAATTACGGAAAAGATACCGCATTAAGGAGCAAGAAATGTGCAGAATCCCCAATAGGATAGAAAAATCTAATAGAATATTCCTAGAAAAATTATCGGATACAGCATAGCTTGCTTTTCCATCTTTGTATTCAACCCCTTTTTCAACAACCTCTTGCCCGGTAACAGCGCTTCTTATTTGAGGAAACTTTCCATCTAATTCCTGCTGTACATCATCGTTTTTCTGGAGGTGATAATCTGCCTTTTTTACTACAAGTGTTTGAAGAGGAGAAACGCGCATAAGCCAATTACTGGGTTTTAGCTCTAAACCAAAAAAAGAAGCTGTACATACACCCCATACAACACAACCTGTTGCCAAAATAGTAGCTAATTTTAAAAACCTTCTTTTTTGTCCTTTAAGATTAGGGAATTTAAACCAACAAAAACCTGATAGGGCAAGATAGAGCAAACCGTAACCTCCATCTGCAACAATCATGGAAAAAAAGAGTACAAAAAACCAAAATACCCAGGTAGAAGGATCTTTATCCGTGTGAGCTGGAATATCGTATACACGTACAAGGTCTTCACCAATTCGAGCAACACCTTTATTCTGCATATAAGTAGGAACCACCTCACCTTCTTCTATAGCAATAGACTCACAATGAATGGCCATATCATTGACCAAGGAATACAAGACACGTACCTTGTTTTGAGGAATCCATGCTTCTACACAAAAAATAGAATTTTCTAAAGGATATTGAACCGTACTTTTAGCTTGTTCTAAGTGGTAGGTGTTCAGATGTATAATTAGCGCTTCTTGTAGAAAAGGTTGAAAATAGGCGGATTCTTTGAGCTCTCTTTCTATTTTCTGCAGAGACTGCTTGGTTTCTTCTAGCTCTTCTTTTAAAATGCCTACTGGTTTATCTACACGCATCTCAATCATATGAGGATAGTTAACAGAAGCTGTGTGAATAGCCATAAAATAATCTAGGTCGTATTCGGTACTCAGGTAAATCAGCCCCTCATCTGGCGGGTTCTCTGCACGTTTGAGTGTCTTCATGCAAAAAAACTGGATGACTTTTTTTGCTTGCTCTTCAATGTATGCAATATCCTCTTTAGAAAAATCCCCTAATGGAGAAACTCTCGCAATTTCCAATCTAATCATCCGTATCTGCTCTGATAAGAGCTCTATCTCTTTTTTCAAATGAATAATATGTAGAGCTATCTCTTCTGCGGATTGTTCTGTATTTTTTGATTTATCTACAGGGTTGAGCTTACGTAAAATGCGAATTGCATCGATAAAACACTGCATTTCTTTAGGGACTGCGCTAGATATTTTATTTTTCCCGGGGATAAACTCTAATACTCCTTGCTGCTGCGCCTTTTTAAAGAAGTTCTTAGAATCTTCCCGAACCCCTAGAATAAGATATTTTTTCATAGGAATAATCATACATTAACCTCAAGAGAACGTTGATAGATCTTCTTTTTTGCTATCTTAGCTTGAGATACCGCTGCTAATTGCTGGTCATTTAAAAATATCTTAATTTTTCTAATATTACCTCGGGCACGTGGGATTAAAATCTTCTCAAAAAGATTCACACGAATCGAAACCTCTTTTAACTCTCTTTCAAGAATGAACTTTTTTTGTTTAGCTACCTGTATTCTTTCCCTGGCAACAACCAAATCTCTGATATCACTTAATACGGATTCAAACCAAAGAGGTGTATCAAATAAGGAGTATTGCGGTTTTTCAAAATCTATTTGTTCTAACTTAGGAACATTAATTCCGGCAATATTATCATAAAGGACTTCTCTATTTTGAATCTGGGTTGCAGCTAACAATCGATCAAAGCTCGGATCAGTGAATAGCTGCACATATTTTTGCGTTCTTTCCTTTTTAACCCCCAGATGAAAAATAAAGCGCTCTATTTCTAAATTAGCATTACTTACCTCTAGTTGCAGCATTGATTTTTTCATCTGCAGAGTTGGTAAATATTTTTGCAATTGTTCTAGTTTGAGCTGCTGTGTACGCAACTCCATTTTGGTAAGTTTTATTTCAGCCACAACACCAATGCTTATATTTTATTTTTAGGCCAGTATTTATCAATTAACGTTTGTTTTATTCCCACTTCGTGTTGATCAAAACACTCAGAGAGGGTTTGCCATAATAGATTAAGAGCTTTCTCTAAAGGAAGGTTCACTTCTAAACTCATCATCCGCTCTTCAAATAATTGAGCAAAAGCAATCAATTTTCTATGCCATAACGAAAGCGGGAAACCCATACTCTGTTGTTCTCTGGCTTTTTTAGCATCTGCATATAAACGAATCGAGGCATTGGCAATAGAGCCATGATCTTCACGGGTTACTTTCTCAATCACATTTTGCTTTAAGCGCGATAAAGAACCAAAAGGATCAATCCTGCCCCCATGTAGATAAAACTGTCCTTCTGTGATATACCCCGTATTATCAGGAATCGGATGTGTCACGTCTCCGCCTGGCATAGTTGTCACAGAAATAATAGTAATTGAACCACTACCATCTATATCCACCGCCTTCTCATAACGAGAGGCAAGATCAGAATATAAAGAACCAGGATAACCTCGCGTAGAAGGAACCTGATCCATAGTAATCATGATCTCCTTAATCGAATCAGCAAAAGCCGTCATATCGGTTAAGAGCACTAAAACATTTTTATCTTGCATAGCAAAACGCTCTGCACAAGCAAGTGCCATATCAGGAACTAAAAGACATTCCACTGCAGGATCGGTTGCTTGGTGAATAAACATCACTGTTTTATCTAAAGATCCAGAGGTTTCTGCATTATCGATAAACGCTTGGTAGTCATCAAAGCGCAATCCCATTCCACCAATAATGACAACATCTGCGTCTGTTTGATTAGCGATGCGCATCAATAAAGCGTTATAAGGTTCTCCTGCAACAGAAAAAATAGGGATCTTTTGCGATTTAACCAAGCAATTAAAAACATCAATCATAGGAATATTAGTACGCACAAGTTCATGAGGAACAATTCGTCTTACAGGATTAAAGGAAGCTGTTCCAATCTCTATTTCATCTCCTATAACCATTGGGCCTTTATCAATCGGCACCCCTGAGCCATTTAATCTCCTTCCTAAAAGAGCATCGCTACAAGTAGCTTGCATTTGCCTGCCTAAAAAAGTAACCCGACTATTTGTTGCAATTCCTCGAGTATTTTCAAAACACTGCAAAGTCACAAGATCATTCTCAATTCGTAGTACAGAGGCATAAAGGCTACGCCCATCCTGCTTTTGGATACGTGCTAATTCTCCAAGACCAACTCCTTCAGCTTTTACTGTAATTAAATTGCCTCTCATGTCAACAATCTTGTCATACACCTTTTTCACTGGACTATTCCTTTATGTTCTTGTGCAATTTGAATCTTTTTTTCTATTTGGTCAAATGCTTGCCGATAACGATCTGATTCAAAAGGCATAAAATTCATATTCTTGAGTTCATTTTGAAAATCGAGAAAAAAAGATCTAGCCTCATCATGCGATGTAAAAGAAAAGGGTGTGTTAAATATTTTATCAATTAAAATGAATAAGGGAATTTGTCTATCTAAAGGACAATACGCATCTTCTTTATCAAAAGCATTTTGTTGTAGATAACAAAATTCATATAATTCTGATTTAAGAAAGATTAACATATCCTCCATAGATACCCCTTCTTCCCCCACCACTTCCATACGTTTTCCAATTTCATCCCCATCGCGCAAAAATTGAGCAGCTCTTTTTACCATATTTCCCCAACCAGGAACTATTTTTTGGAGTTCTAAGCTCACTTTTTCAATATATTTGCTCCAGGAAATTAAAGGGTCAATAGCTGGGTATCTACGCGCGTCGGAACGCTCTCTAGAAAGTCCATGGAAAGCCCCAACAGCGGTAAGTGTTGCTTGCGTGACGGGCTCTTCAAAGTTACCTCCTGCTGGCGATACAGTTCCCCCAATTGTTAAAGAACCTATTCTATCTTGAGATAAGCTAATCACTCCTGATCGTTCATAAAAAGCAACAATGCGAGAAGCTAGATAAGCAGGGAAAGCTTCTTCTCCTGGAATTTCTTCCAAGCGCCCTGACATCTCTCTCATTGCTTGTGCCCAGCGAGAAGTAGAATCGGCCAGAAGCAAAACATTTAGTCCCATTTGACGATAATACTCAGCAATTGTTGCTCCCGTGTAAATGGATGCTTCTCTTGCAGCAACAGGCATCGAAGAAGTATTGCAAATAATCACTGTGCGGCTCATTAAAGACTCATTTGTATGAAAGTCAGTCATATACGGGAATGTACGCAATAATTCCACTACTTCTCCTGCACGTTCTCCACAGGCAACAATTACTACAATATCTACGGAAGAATATTTGGAAAGATGGTGTTGCATGACCGTTTTACCTGCCCCAAACGGACCAGGAGAACAAAAGGCCCCACCTTTTAACACAGGAAATTGCGTATCTAAAATACGTAGCCCCGTGCTCATCATTTGGCTAGGTTTTATTTTTTCCCCTTCAAATAAGGGCACTTTAATCGGCCATTTTTGAGACATGGTAAAAGTGAATTCTTTTCCTTGATCATCAACACCACGAGCCACTACTGTATCAATAGCATAAACACCAGGCTGAATCACCCATTCAATGGTGTAATGATCAAAGTATATAAAGGGCACCATAATCTGGTGATGAAACCGACCTTCCATAGTAAAGCCTAGAGAGTCTCCACGGTGTACTCTATCCCCTATGTTTACCGTAGGTTGAAAATCCCAACGACGCTTCTTATCCAAAGGAGGAAGATAGACACCGCGATTTAAGAAAAGACCTGCAGCGTCAGCTACTTTTTCTAAAGGATTCTGCAACCCATCGAAGATAGAGGTCAAAAGCCCAGGGCCTAACTCAGCCTCTAGTAAATGCGAGGAAAATTTTACTGGGCAGCCAAACGATATACCCCTGGTATCTTCAAAAACTTGAACTTTGGCAGCATTTCCTATGATTTCAATAACCTCAGCTTTTAAGGGGTGTCCTTTATCCAATTGGATCATAACTACTTCCCCTTGTTGAATATTCCCTTGATATTCGACATGAAGTAGATTTCCAAAGACTTTTTTTACCAGGCCAATAGCTTCTTGTTTCATCATAGAATTCATCCTTATTTATCCGGTTTGAAATGTCTCAAGGATTCTTTGTCCCTCTCTTTTATCCAAATTGTAAAGAGATTCTACTAATATAAATTGCGCTACATAACAGAGGATATGATCGATGGAAAATAAGCTTTTGTTCGTCAGATCTGCAACAGTTGTAAACTGATATTCTGTGAAAGCTCGATATTGTTCCCAAGGATCTTTATAATAGGTAAAAAAGATCTCTTTCAAACGCGTATATTGAAAAGGAGGCGTGTATCTTTCTAAATCCTTCTGTAATAAAATACTTGTTACAAAAGGATCTAGAGGATCCTCAAACTGCAGTTCTTGTAGAAGGTCTTTTTTTGCTTGGCTAGCCCTTAAGCTCAGTAAAACCAATCTAGATTCTCGCTCAAAGGTTAAATAGCTTTTTAAAAATCCTTTTTGTTTAGAAATTTCCTCTGCAAAAAACTGCGTAAATAACCCCCAAAAATTTTTTAATTTTGTTGCATTATCTTCAAATTGATCTAAAAAATCAAAGACATATTGAGGTAAATCACTTTTTAGAAGTAGAGCCTCGTCTAATTCTTTTTCTGAAAGGTTCCCATGTGGATCGATAGGCTTTCCTAAAAACAGATTCCTGATATTTGATAGGTCTATAGCTAAGCATAATACTTTGATCTTTTCCAAATCTTTACGGTTTAAGCTTACCTGTAGTAACCTGATTAACTCCTCAAAAGACAGCTCTAAGGGCTTATCTAGAGAAAGAGGAGGCAAAAAAGGTACTAAAAAAACATATCGACTCATTAAAAAAATCCCTTTTTAAAATAGATTATTTTTTAAATATTATTTTATAAAAATCTCTACGACTATATCGCTCTATAAGCTCTTTCAAAGCAGCATCTGTAATTTCTATGGAGATGTTTTTATCATGTAACTTTAACTCAATTCCACCATGAATGGAAGATCCAATCAAAACAGATTTTTCCTCTAGTTTTCCTAGGATATTTTGTAAAAGAAGCGCGTTTACCTCTCGAGGAGGAACCGCTTCTGGAATATAGACACTTAAATCCGATTCAATTCCTTCTTTTTCAACAGCTCCTATAACTGCATTAATCAGCCGGGATAGAACTTCTGGCTTGTTCATCTCACCTTTAAGCAGATGTAATAATTCTTTGTTGAATACATTTTCTTTGATGTCCTGCTTTAAGGCTTCAATGACTTGTTTGCTTGTCTGAGATAGAGAAGACTCAAAAATAGCTCTTTCCTTTTGAATTTGCTCTTTAGCGTCAGAGAGTAGTTGCTTTTGTTTTAGGTGAGCTTGCGTAATAATTTCTTGAGCCTGTAGACTAGCTTGTGCTAGCATTTCTTCAGCCTGCTTTTGGGAGGGCTCTAATGTTTCTTTACGTAGAACATCGCAGATCTTTTTTACTTTATCTTTTCCTGTCTCCATTATCAAAAACCTATGTGTTTTGTAGAACAATTTGACCTTCAAAGAACCAAACAATGCATAAAGTGCACCCAGGTGCTACTATTTATACTTGAACAAATGATAAATCAGCTATAAGTTATTGACTTTAAGATGATATTTTTCATTCATCTGACTAATTAAAAAAATAAAGTTTACAATAAACCCTTCTGTTTGAGATAAAATTAGCTATCTTTTCTAGAGGAACAAATTCATGAAAAAAGCAATCTGTGCACTTTTATCCGTTACCACACTTATAAGCAGTCCTTTATACGCTGATAAATGTTTAGATGTATATCAACAAGAGATCAATGAAGTTTGGGAAACAGGAGCCGCTGTAGAAGATAGTAACTTCACAGCTATTTCCACTAGCATGATTGGATGGGGAATTGGTTTAGCTATAGGAATTGTAGTTTTAGCTTGTGTAATACATCAAAGTACAAAGTGATCTATGCTCTACCAGGTTTTTTAGGACTGCCATCGGATTGGTCAGCTCTGAAAAAAGAGCTCTCCTTAACACCTATTGACCCTTATCAAATAGCGCAACCAGAGGAAGGTTTTCATAAATGGGCTCAAGAATTTAATAAAATACTTCTAAAAGAGCCAATTCTCTTAGGTTATTCCATGGGAGCACGTCTTTGTATGTATACTCTTTTGGAAAGTTTTCCTAAAGGCCTCATCTTAATTTCTGGTAACTCAGGTTTAAAAACTCCAATAGATAAAAAAAAACGCTTAAGTTCAGATCTTATCTGGGCAAAGCGCTTTCAAAAAGAGTCATGGGAATCCTTGATGCATAGTTGGAATAACCGCTCTGTATTTTCAGAAGCTCCTCTTATACGCTCTGAAAAGGATTATTGTCGCAATATTCTCTCTTCTACACTTAATCATTGGTCTTTAGCCCATCAAATAGATTTTTCTACAATCCTTAGACAAGCGCCTATTCCAATTTTATGGATTACAGGCAAGCTAGACAAAGCCTACTCTAAAAAACCTATGAAATTCTCCCATCCCCTTTCACAAATCTGGGTTGTCCCCTTTTCTGGACATCGAGTTCCCTGGGAACAACCAAAGGCTTTTCTCAAAATACTCCATCAATTTTTAAGATCGATTGAATAAAGCGCTTAAACAGGAACATCTGCAACTTCCCAAGTCCACTGACCATGGGGAGCACTTCCATCTTTAGGGATCGTCACCAAAACCGTTATATTAAAGACGGCAATCGGTCTTTTACGAAAATAAGAGCTTTCTGGGTTTGTTGTTTTATATAAGAAACTGTTCTGTGCCTTAATCTCAATGCTATTCCCTGTTGTTATCACATCAATGGTGCTTTTTTCTGGAGTGTCAGTAATATTTAACTCAAGCTTACCATGCTGAAATGCCTTCATTAAGCCATTAAAAGGGTCCAGAAGAATGCTTTGCTGCATTTGAGCCATCATCTTAAGAACAAGATCTTCACTGATTCCATAATTTTTTAAACACTCAAAAATTGCTTTTGCATTGTTCGAACCTTGACCATTATAGTAAGCCTTATCTACATGTACTTCAAATCTTCCCAAATCTTTGTTTACCTGATCAAATAAATAATCTCGATCTTTTCCTTGGTAAGGTTCCCAGTTGCTCTGAATAATACTGTTATCTACGATAGAATAAGATTTTCCTTGCAAAGCTTTGAACACCTCTTGCATCTCTTGAAGTGTACACACATCTTCAATAAGAGGAACAGCGCGCTGCTCTTTTTTACTGACTTCAAAGCGATCTAGTTTATATTCTTCTTTAAAACGTATTTCTTGCAAACGTTGCCTATCTTCTAAAGGAAGCTTTGCTAAAATTTCTGCTAAGGCAAGCCCTGGTTTCAAGCGCTTTTCAATAACGGCCTTGCCTTTACTTTGGAGAGGAACAGGAATAAGATTAGCAATGGTTGCTTCAAGATCATCAGTTGTAACTTCTCGTTCGCTCATCTCTTGATGCAAGCGATCTTCAGCCATGGCGCGATTTCCACCTCTGTCAAAGAAGTTCTTACAGTTTGTGCAAAAATACTTCACATTTGGTAAGCGGAATTTAAGATCATCCCCTTGTAAAATATAGAAGGCTAAGATAAATGCTTGCCATTCGTAGTTAGGATAGTTTGCTTCGGATTTCGTTGGATCTTGTCCATCAAAAGAAATATTAGAGCGCCCTCCAAACAAGGCTCGATGAACCTGATTAAGAAGCTGATCGATTATGTCATTACAATACTCTTCATCTCTCTCAAGACAGGCTGGTAAGCGATTAGGGCTTGTATCGCGGTTTTCATATTTAAACGATGCTTTAATCTCTTCTTTCAAACCTGTAAATGTCGTAATTTTTGCATAAGGACCGATGCGATCAAAGAGATCGCCTTCAACAGCTTGAAAGATTACATGAAAATTTTTATGTCTTGTTTGTAAACGATAAAGAGTTTGTAAGCGGCTATCTTCGTTTTCTACTTTACCTAAATCATTTAGTCGTTGATGTGATTGAATGAGATAAGATTCTTTTCGTTCTGCTATTGCTTCTAACATTCCTTCAAATTCAGGAGCAATGGCTTCACCTGATTCAATATGACCCAAACCGATCATTCTTGACATGGCTCCTAATGCAATCCTAGCTGGAGAACCCTGAACATGTGGTGTTGGATGACGTATGTAATAGAAGCTACGTTCCTCTCCTTTATTATTTACAAAAATTTGTATTCCTCTTAAATATGGAATATCTGTCATTAAAAAATCTTCCCATCCAGCTGCTCCATAAGCCATTCGGCAGTTTCTCTGAGTTAAAGATACCTTCATTAAGGCAGGCGCTCCTGTTACCTTCTTGTTTTTTGCCATTACGACCTGAGTGAAATTCTCTCTGGTTACAGCAGGAATCTCTACGGTTTCACATTCACGATCATACTCATCTTCATGAAGCTGAAGGAGATTACGTAGAAGTCCATGGTTTTCAGAGCGGAAACGAGCTTCACAAAGTGTACGAATAAGAGTAAGGCATTCTTTAAGCTCTTCAGATATATCAGATGTCCATGAGCTATTTTGTTTTGCTGCGATTACCTCACGCAGTGAGGTGACATATTTTTCATATTGCTCTTTTGCATGAGTATAGATAGGGCCTTTATCATAAGCAACTGGCTTTGTTAAATAGAATAAAGTACGGTAAAGAGCAATGACTATTGGATTGTTTTTATAAGCCAGCCTTGTAAGCCATTCTTCAATTGTGGTAAGTCGTTCGTTGAGATCAATGTCAAAGTCATCCTTAAGAATGCGAATATATTCATTAAGAGCAGTGCGGTAAGCCTGTCTCTCCAAGTTAACACCATAAGCTCCAATCATGTCACGGGTAAGAATATTAATAGACTTGATTGCAAAGGATTCAATATTGGGTATTACATCCCAATCACCACTCATTAAATCATCATTGGTATTGATAGATGATGTCGGGATAGAGTTTGCTTGATTAGGATAATGCTGAGAAGAAATAGAATCGTGTTCATTTCTAATCTCATTTTGAATCCTAGAACCAAGAGATGTATTAGAGAACGTTCTAAGAGATTCTCCTTTCACGTAATTTTGAACACTAGGTGTATTAGAAGGGATAGAACTGTAAGAGGGCTTATTACTAGAAGTAACTGATTGTATAGATAAAACCATTTCTTCGAGAGAAGGTCTAGAACCTCTTATTTCAGACTCTTTCATCTGAAGATTTCTTTGATCTTTTGTAACTAATGAGCTATTCATTTCTTTAGAAGAATAATCAAGACTTGTTAGCAGCTTTTGAAAGCTATGTGTATTAGAAAAATTGAAACTAGAAAAAGATTCATTAGAAGTGGCAGATGGCACAGATTGCTTAGATAAAATCCTAGTTAAATCCATCTCTTTAAGAGAAGGGGTAGGGCTTCTTGTTTCAGATTGGTCTTCAATTATTATATGCAGGCTAGAATCAGGTGGTATATTGAGATCATCAGGTTGAGATTTTTCCTTGTTAAATCCGTTAAGAACAGGAGGAATAAAAGTCCCAATCGCCACATAAATCGTAGCAATAACAGAATAGATCAAATTTTGCATGACTGCGTTATAGTACCCTAAAACCATAAGCTCAAGATTCAGATGAACACAATTTAAAATTAAGTTTTTACTTCCTAATGCGAGGTAATAAGGAGCATTAACAAGGGTTGCAAACGCTATGCTGTGCACAGCTTGGACTACAGCTCGGGCATGCCCATTCAAATCACCTTTTTTCTTGTGGTCAGAAATCATTTGAACACTTGCTCTTAGCTGGTTATCCTCTTCTGAAATGTAATATGCAGGTTTTAAAAAACTTTTTATATACTGTCTCATATTCTTTGAAAGAAATTAGTTATAATTTTCCAATAATTATATCAAAAATCGAGTATAAATGATGCATTAAAGTAATTTTTATTCTTTTTTTGCGTTAATAAAAATAATTATATATTCTTTTGAATTAGAGATTTTTCTTCACAAAAACCCTTAATTTTATATAAGGTGTTTTTTATGCTATCTTAAATCTAAAAACTAGAAGAGTTAAAAGCTTATGTATAAAATATGTCTTTTCTTATTTTCTTTTTTATTCTTCTCTTCTTGTTTTTGCATTACCACAGGTCAGCCTTCTTGCTTTTTTACTCCTCCTCCTGATTGGGATTTTGCTGACCCTAAAATATTGGCTCCTAGAGTTAAAATCGCTTTTGTCGGTAAGACCAAACAAGCTCTTCCTCCTTCTGTTATTTTGGCGGTTGAAGAAATAAAAGTAAGTCTTCCTGAGTACTTAAAAGCCGTACAAACCATCTATGAAAAAACTCGAAAAACAAGCTGGCATAGTATGGGCTTGATAAAAACACAAGCGGGTCCAGCTCATCTTTTACAAATCGATACGGAAACTAAATACGGTCCTCTACGTAAATTGCAACTCATTTTCATCAAAGAAAATAAAGCCTATATACTAACGACAACAGCCTTAAAAAAAGAGTTCTCTACCCACTTGAAAGCTTTTCAAAAAACACTCAGCTCTTTTACATGTACTTGTGATCTGTATGCATCTCTTCCTAAAGAACTAAAAACAGATTTAGAGAGCTTAGAAGCCGCTCTTCTAAAAAAATGGAATGCTTTACCCGTGCAGAAAAACAGTTTTGAAAAGATGTTTAATCAAACAGAATTTCAAGAGATCTATTGGTTGCCTCTACAGAAAAAGGTAATAGAAGACTATCAAAAATTAGGCGCCTATTGGCAAATGATGGTCTTAAGATCGATACGAGAACAGCTTCATGCAAGTTGCTTGGATTAAAATGAGATGGGTTTTTCTTCTTTTTGCGCTTTTTAGTTGTAGCCATTCTTCAAACTGGCAAGTAGAGCATCTCTACTCAGACTGCAAAGAACATTGCTCCAAAAAACTGTCTTATCTAAACCGTATAAGTGGCATAGATCTAGAAATAATTTATGTAGAAGACAATATGAAAGCTTATTTGAATCTCTATCCTCACACAATCAAACAATCAGCTGTAATTGAGCTTATCACAAAAGAGGCATCCCAGAAATTTTCTGCTTATTGTCTAGAAGGTGGACAAAAGGTTCTCTTATCTCCAGAGTGCCTTACTTTTTTTTTACAAGCATTAGAAAATAACCAGGAAGTACAAATTACCATAGGTGGTTATCAGTCCATGATAAAACCTTCTGAATTTCAAGAAAACTTTAAAAAGTTACAAACCTTTCCTAAACTAGTAAACCCTTTTCAATTTAGTTTCTAATTCCTTATTTTTTTACTTCTCCTTAAATTTTGTGTTCGTTACCATCTGTTTTACTAATAACAAAGGTTTATATGAATAAGCTAGAGCAACTTAAAAAAATAACAACGATTGTTTCTGATACTGGAGAAATTGAAGAAATTAAAACTTACCTACCAACAGATGCAACAACTAATCCCTCCTTAATTTTGGCAGCTTCTAATAAACCTGAATATCAATTCTTAATCGAAGACGCTATCCAATCAGGATTAAAAACCAAACAAACAGGCACTGCTTTAATTGAATTCATTACCGATAAGTTATTTGTGAATTTCGGTTTGGAAATCTTAAAAATTATTCCCGGTCGTGTTTCTACAGAAATCGATGCTCATCTTTCTTTTGATACAGAAAAAAGTATCGAAAAAGCTCGTCATTTAATTGCTTTATATGAAGAATCTGGTATCGATCGCAAGCGCATTCTGATTAAACTAGCCTCTACATGGGAAGGTATTAAAGCAGCTAATCAACTTGAAAAAGAGCAAATTCACTGTAATATGACCCTGCTTTTTAGTTTAGAACAAGCAATAGCTTGTGCAGAAGCAAAGTCTACCTTGATCTCTCCTTTTGTAGGTCGTATCTTAGATTGGTATAAAAAACAGGAAAAAAAAGACTCTTACCCCCCCGCTGAAGATCCCGGTGTTATTTCCGTTACAACTATTTATAACTACTATAAGAAAATGGATTATAAAACCCAAATCATGGGTGCTAGTTTTCGCAACACGGAGGAAATTCTGGAATTAGCTGGCTGTGATCTATTGACTATTTCTCCTAAATTACTTGCAGAATTACAAAATCTAGAAGGGCCTTTAAAGCGAAAACTCAATCCAGAAACAGCACAAAAAACCACCGCTGATCAAATTACATTAGATGAGAAGTTTTTCCGTTGGCATCTTAATGAGAATCCTATGGCAACAGAAAAGCTCTCAGAAGGGATACGCCTTTTTGCAAAAGATAGTCTAAAATTAAGAAAAATGATTGAACAAAAGATAAAATAAGCTACTACTAAATCTAATACAATCTTTTAATTCACTTTGCAAGCATCTCAACATTAAGTATTTTACAAAAGGAGCTCATGCTGGATCAATTTAGAAATTGCAAAAGCAAAAAAAAATACTTCCTTCTGAAAAATGATTAAACAGAGTCAGACAAGGAGAAAAGTTACTCGCAGATAAATTGCAAAAGGAACTTAGTTGTAGATATCCCCACATATTTTTTATGTCATTAGCTTCCTCTACCCACCCACATTTTTTAGCTGAGGAAAAACAGTACCTTCAAGAACTTGTTTCTATTCTTGCTGATAAAGAAGTCTATTGTAAACACCTTATCTAGAAAATTAATGAAGACACTACCAAAGTTAAAGACGTGCTTATAAGCATATGTAACGCTATTTACTTTATATGCACTGCTGGTTTTTTTCTTAAGGAATAGGCAATGCCAGTTAAGCTATCTTTTAATTTTTGAAGAGATTACTTAGCATTTTTTTAGTTATACATCCAAATGAACAGGTTCAAATAAAGGGCATAACTAACCCAAGCTAAGTAGGGCAAAAGCAAGTAACTTCCACACCGAGTATGTCTCCAAAAGAAAATAATCGTAAGAAAAATACAAATCCATAAAAGAGTTATATCCACAAGAGCCAAGCCTACTTGCTCTAAATAAAAGAATAGGTAAGACCAACTGAAGTTTAAAAGCAGCTGAATACTAAATAGTAGAACAGCTATTTTTTTTTTAGCAATTTTGCTTACCCAGAGCAGCGTCAATGCAATAGCCATAAAAATATAGAGAATGGCCCATACAATCGGAAAAACAACATTAGGAGGTGTTCCACAAGCCTTTATCAAACTAGGATACCATTCTTTTATTCCTTGCTCCGTAATCAATCCTGTAAGCCACCCTCCTCCTAGACAGAGAAGAAGACACAGTAAAAATTTCTCTATAAAAATTTTTGTTTTTTTAGAAAACATCAGTATCCTTTAAAAATCTATGATTCTAAAATATGCATTATCTGAAATATTTACAAAAAGTTTCTAAAAATGAAGTTATTAGTAATGGGAGCAGGTTATGTGGGAGAAGAGTTACTAAGGTATCTTCAAATCCAACCTCACGAAATTTTTATCACCACAACACGGAAAGAAAGGCTCGATGAGCTCAGCTGCTATGGACACAGTGTATTGCTTCCTAAGGAAGACAAAGTATTTAAAAGGTTAATCCATTCATGTGATGGAATAATTATCCTTATCGCCCCTAAAAACTCTCAAAGCTATGAAGAGGTTTACCTACAAACAGCTAAGAGGATCTCTTTAGCTTTAAAGGATAGACAAACCCCCTTTTATCTCCTTTATACTAGTAGCACTTCTGTTTGTGAAGGACAGAAAAATGAGTGGATTACAGAAGATAGGGTTCTTTGCCCAAAATCAGAACATACAAAAATACTGCTTGAAACGGAACGTTATTACTTAAGTTGCAATGCTTCTACTTGTATTCTTCGTTTAGGAGGCATTTATGGCCCTAAGCGAGAGTTGCTTGATCGTGCAAAACGTCTTTCGGGGAAAAAAATGCTCAACTCTGGAAATGAACCCACAAACCATATTCATTTAGAAGACATTGTAGCTGCTATTTTGTTTTGCTTAGATAGATCTTTAACGGGCATTTATCATTTGGTTAATGATGATCATACGTTACGTAGAGAACTCTACTCTACTCTTTGTCAATTAGTTGGTATCCCTTGCCCAATATGGAGTAAAGACCTATCAGAGAGTGGCTATAAAGTTTGCAATCAGAAAATCAAATCAATGGGCTTTGTTTTTAAACATCCCAAGATTTAAACGGACTAGTTAAGCAACTTTTTCCTAAAACACAAAGCTTTTTAGAGACCACTTCCGAGAATGTTAAAGAGCTAGAAACACTACAATAGATCTAGAAACCTGAATGTTGAGTTGAATTAGTTAAGAATAGGAAGTATAAGAAAAAAAACAGTGCAAATGTTTCTGTGGCTGATATTTTGTCAGAAAAAGTCACTGGAAAATTATATGGGGACAAAGGATATATTTCAGGAAAATTAGGAAAAAAGTTAATGGATAGAGGTTTGCAATTATTCACAAATTTGCAATCTAAAATGAAAAATAAGTTCATG